>DASUTO010000433.1:0-21747 GCA_036374555.1 Chitinophagaceae bacterium | reverse complement strand
ACCTGAAGGCAGGGTCATATCAATAAAAAAGCAGATCGATTCATTGTATCCATTCTTTTTAACAAACGAAATTGCTTCAATTGATTTGGTTCTCAGCCTTTCAATTGTGGCCTCTCCCGAATTGTACTCTTTTTTTGAATGAATCAAATTATTTGCTTTTATTCTTTTCCATAAACCGGAAGATGCAAACCATGAAAACAAAGGAAGGAAGATGAAGAATACGAGTAAGGCTTTGGCTCTGAACATAAAAAATGGTTAGGCTTGAATGGGATTCTTAACCAACGAAAATCCACAATGATAATTATTAAAATGATCGTTAAAAAAATACAAGATATGAACAGCAAAAATCCAGGATACGGCTAAGATTTATTTAACTTTTTTCAACTCCCATTTAGCCCTTGTTATTATCGCCTGGCTGGCAGGATCAGTTGGATTAGGAGGAATGATCTCTTCAAATTTTCCTGACAAAATATTGGGATTATTCCCTACGGGATAACCTTTACCGTCTGCAGGCAATGTAACCTGGAAGCCTGCATCTGTTTTTGTTGATGAATCGAAAGTATTACCATGAATATTATTTTTTCTTTCAAAAGACATGAACTCAGGACAAATAGGACCGAAAAAACTGACCCAGTAAGTTTTTCTATCATCAGAAAACTCTACTTTGAGATCAAAATCTCCTTTCCCTTTCCGATAGATCTTTGTCATTCTTTCTTCGATCATGTATTTGTTTTGCGGATGAATGAAGATCACACTATCCTTTTCCCATTTTGTTGCCGTATCAGCACGGTACACCACCCCTTTGCTATTGATAAAATTTACATCGGTATGATAAGCCATATAATTAGCCCAGCGAAAAACGTTTTCAAAACCATGATCAGTAGCAGTAGTTCTTGCAGCACCGCTTGAAGTTTTTGTCCATGTTACTGTACCGCTCCAAAGTTCCTTCTTATTTGATTGAACCGATGAAGAGCTTGGTCGAACATTATTACTTTTCGAAACAGTTTTGCTGGTTTTATTTGTTCTCACAAGTCGCCATGTATAAGTAGTTGTTGAAGATTCATTTTCGTTACCACCTGATCCTTCAGTTATGCTCCCTTCTAATAGGTTGAGGTCTTTTAAAGGCTGATCGTTTATGCTGATCGCTGTCTCATCTGTTTTAGCAAAATCTATTGTGTTGCTGCCTGCAGTTTGTTTGCCATAACATCCGGGCATCGGTGCTTCTATCGAATATTTTTTTTCTTTTTCATCAATACCAACACTAAGCTCAGTGGCTTCTTCATTTTTGCAATCCGAAACACTTCCATTCAATGCTTTAAAATGAAAGGAATGAACGGCGGTCCCTTTGTTGTTAACGATCTTCGCTTCCATCTTCCACTCGCTTATTACAATTTCTTTTCCAGTTTGTTTTTCTAAAAAGGTGACGGTGCCTGTCCAAATGCCCTCGTCTTCCTGAAAAACTTTTTTATCCATAAAATTGCTTTTCATAAGCAAGAATGGAATAGCCACCATTAAAATTGATCTGTAGTTCTTCATTTCAAAAAAATTTATTTATCGATCATTGCCTGCAGTTTATCAAAAGGAAATTTTTCTTTAAAGATCGCTGCAAATTTTGTGTAAGGCATCCATTCATTCCAGGCAAACTGTGCTATAAAAAATTGTGGCACATATTTGGGCAGGTCTTTACGGATATAATCCGGATTTTCTATGATCAGCATTGATGCTTTGTCCAGGTCCGTCTCAAAAACAGAAGGGCTGTGTTGATACATGGTAAGTACCAATGCCGGAACACCCAACAATCCTTCATTCGTTGTTTTTTCCACCTCATCAATGAATTTTTTGACGATATCATCCCTGTTCTTTTTAGTTTTTATTATTAGCTCATTTCTTCTATCCTGGTCGGTCTGATAGCCGGACAGATAATAATCAACATTAGCTTTTAGTTTTTTTGGATCATTGGCAAAGTCTTTTTCAAATTTTGCCAGCTTTGCTCTTTTTTCTTTTTCCTGGTCCTCTAAAGAACGCACCGGCATTTTTTCATAGTTTTTAATCACCTCATCATTTATTTTAGTATGAAAAATGATACAATAATCCAGGTATTGTTTTCTTGTCACGGGAGTGTATGGCAGTATTCCTTTCCGGTGAATCAGGACTTCATAAACATTTCGTCCCGGCTCAGGATACAAAACATCGATTCCGTCTGCTGATGTTATAGATGCTTTATACATTTTCACTGGCAAGCCATTTATCGTCCAGTTATCGTCCTGCGACATTGATCCTATTGTAACGTTTGCAATAACATTTAGAAAGGTACCAGTCTCACCAGGGTAGGTGGGCATCAATGAATTTGTTTTGCCATATTCACATTGATAGTTGAAAAAACCGGCGTTATAATAATAGTATGTGAAATGTGGGAGGTTTAAGTAATCAAATGTTAGCCTGTCATCATTTGTCTTATAATATTTATGTTTTGAACCAAAATAGCTCATGCCCGCTGTACGGTGCCATACTATATCCATGCCTGTTGGCTGGGGATACATTTTCAATATCATGTTATGAATTTCATCAAGCCGGCTGTTTGTTTCCTTGGTGTTATAAGTCCCATTGTTGGCTGTCTGTATCCATTTACCTTTTACATCCTGTGCCATAGCATCAGTGCATGGAAGTTCGGTTTTGATGTTATTGTCGCCCTGGCCAATTGACAATAGATGAATGATGAGAAGTAGTAGGATGAAGAATTGTTTTTTCATGACTAATTTATTTATCGATCATCGCCTGCAAACTCAATATTGGAAAATCCCGATAATATAGATAACAAGGATTCTTTGTAGGGTCAGGCCCGATATCTCCATTCCACATGTAAACAATCAGTTGAGGGATATATTTAGGCAGATCTTTTTTCATGTAAGCAGGATTTTCAGTTACCAGCAGCGTGCCACCGTTTTCCTGTGTAGTAAAAACCGGAGATGATATATCCATAGATGCTATGCCCTCGGATGTGATAGCCGGTGTTTCCAGCAATCCGGCTTTGGTGGTGGCATCCAGTTCATCCTGGTAATATTTCAATATTCCATCCCGGAATTTTTCTTGTTTTTTAATTTGCTCATCTCTTTCCTTTTTATCCATCAAAAGATTAAGCCCTTCCGGGTACTGGAAAGCTTTCAGGGTATTAGCAAAAAATCTTTGAGAGTATTCAATGCTTCTCTCAAGGTATTGTTTCCGGGTTACCGGTATATAAGGCAATATTCCTTCGCGGTGGAGCAATACCATTTTATCACCGCTGCCGGCTTCGGGAGAATACAAATCATAGCCCTTCCATCTCCCTGTTAGTACCGGCATCACCCGAATTGGTCTGCCCTCGATCCTCATGATGTCAACAGATTCATCATCGGGCCGGAATTCCCAGAAAAAACTTTCGAGCCCGTTGATATCAAAACTAATAACGGGCCCCGATTCACAGCCCGGGTTCTTCACTATTTCATTGGGAGTTCGTGCACTGCATCCATAACCACAAAATTTTACAACGTATGTGTATAAAATGGTTGGAATTCCATTGATATAAGAATTTCTGAAACCAACCTGGGTATGCTGGATTTTAATTTGTGATGCAAAATTTGCATCGGATGCGTAATACGTATTTACTGCATCAAATGCCATAGGTTTCGGATAGATATTCTGTGTCCACTGACGAATTGTATTCAGCCGGTTTTCAATCTGCTGTAATTCCTGTTGGTTGGTCTTTGTAGAATATCTTTTGCTGGCAGCAAGCCAGGCCCCGGGTGTTTTAAGCAGCAGCTCATCATCGCAGGGCGTAGATGTTTTTATAAATTTCTGACTCCATGCAAATGTGCAGTTGAATAGAAGAAGAAAGAATAGGAAAATTTGTTTTTTCATTCGTTAAGTTATTTATCGATCATCGCCTGCAATTTTTCGATTGGAAAATTTTCATCTATTAGGTTGTAGGGATTCAATGATTGATCGACAAAGCACGATTCACAATTTGTTAACACGTAAACGATAAGCTGCGGAACATATTTGGAAAGATCTTTTCTGAAATATGCGGGATTTTCTGTCACCAGCATATAACCACCTTTGGCCTGTGTGGTAAAAACTGGAAGGTTAGTACCAGGATCAGTGATACCCCCCGAAATAATTGCCGGTGAATCGAGCAGGTCAGCTTTTGATGCAGCATCAAGTTCATCACGGTAATATTTAATCTTTTCGTCCCTCATCTTTTGTTGCTTCTTTATTTGTTCATCTCTTTCTTTTTTGTCCATCAGGAGTTGAAGCCCTTCGGGTTGTTCAAGGCCCCTTATGGCCTTATCGAATGTTTTTTGCAGGCATTCAATGCTTCTGTCAAGATATTGTTTTCGTGTAACAGGAATATAGGGTAACATACCTCCACGATGAAACAGCAATACGATCATCTCATTCGGGTTATAAATTCCATTAGAGTTATAAACATCATAGCCTTTCCATTTTCCCACTATTGGCGATAGCATTTGTATCGGTCTGCCGTCAATCCGCATGATCTCAGCAAAATAATCATCCCACCCTAATCCTGTTAAAATACCACCAAGCCCATTTATTTGGATTGTAAGGTTGGTGGACGCTGAGGCATTATAGGCGCCTCTCACAATTTCATTGGGTACCCTGCCACAGCGATAACCACAAAATGCTGCTGAATATTGATAAAAAACCACAGGAATGCCATTGATAGGGAATCCTTGTAGTTTTCCATTCGGCCGCTTTCCATTTTAATTTCAGAAGCAAATTTTCGGTCGGTTATAAAATAAGCGGGTACTCCGTCAACGGCGGTCAGGGATGGATACAGGTTGTATATCCATTGGTGGAACGTATTCAACCGGTTCATAATTTGCTGGCGTTCCTGGCCGGTGATCTTTGGTTTATTATAATCATTTTCCATAACCTTGAGCCAGCGCCCCGGTGTTTTTAAGATCAGATCTTTATCACAGGGAGTTGTTGTTTTTATCCACTGATCCTGGCTCCATGCAAATGTGCAGATGAAGAAAAGAAAAACGAGGATGGTGAGTTGTTTTTTCATTTGATGATAAGCTTATATAAAAAACCTTTTTTGGGAGAAGCAACAGCATTCCAACTCCAGCGGCTGTCAATACCTAATTCCGCTGAATCAGGATCTGCCAGCGACGTTCCATCTTTATTTAACTGAACGTTCAATCCTGAAAGATTACCCCATCTATCATATTCAATGGAAAACTGTGAGAGATCTTCATCTTCTGCAGACAGGGGTGCCTTAGAAGTAGTTAAATTCTCAAGTTCAGATTCATCATCATAGAATATGAAAGGCCCTTTACCTCCACGGGGAGGCCCACCCCTTGAACCGCTTTTTCCTTTACCACTATATGCTTTCCCCTTATTCACTGGATCATTTTTTGATTTCATATTCTTTTTAGTAGTTTCATTCACTGCATTACATTCAAATGTGTATAACACTACAGTTGTTGTGATCACTTTTTTAAACTCGCATTGCACATCAATTTTCAAAGGATTCACCGGCACTAACGGGACTAAGTCCGGATCGGTATCTGGAATGAAGTCATTCGTACATGCACTCTTTTTTTTAGCCTGGGCTTCTATAAATTTTTGAGCCATGTCTATCATGTAGTATATCTCGCCATTTCGATAACCTTTTCGTGTCATCGTGAAATCTAATTGTGATACGAGGTCCATTGCCAGCTGGTTCTCGTCTTTTGGAGGGCTACCCATTCCTGAGTATAAGACAATTTTCGTCCATTCATCAATACTTGTTGAACTTGCATCGAGCTTTGCCTTGATCAGCTTTATGCCTTTTTTTCTGATCTTACTTTCTTCGGCTAAGTATGCATTCGTTGCGGCATCAACATCACTGCAAGTAACTCCTTTATTTGATGATTCCCAGGCACGGCTCAGCCTGGCTAAAGGTTCAGTTACATTTTGTGCCCAGATATCCTGGCATTCTGTCCAAACCTCCTGAATGGTCTTAACGTTTTTAGCCGCGCCAATTTTTTTTTGCGTTACTAATGCATGTGAACGGATTGCAATTTTAGCTGCAGGACTGTTATGATGAGGTTTGAGGTAATTTTCCCTGTATTGCGGGTTAGTCGTCAACATCTTTCCATGGATCTCTAGCTTTTTCTCTATGAATAATTGTTCCTCCTTGTATTCTTCTTTTAGTTTTTTAATACCCAAAACATATTGGTTTATCGCTTTTACTTTATCACCATCATCTATCCGCGAGGGAAACTCTTCCGGAAAGGATTCGACAAATTGCAAGATTCCAATGGGATCCGATTTCATTGGGTACTTTAATTCCGGCATATCTTCCAATGTTATAGTATATCCTAATTTTTCCAGTTCTGTTTCTTTTTCTGTGTCGTAATTTTCTTTCAAAGATGTTTTTAAAAAATTGATCGCTCTTGGGGTATCAGGATCGGGACCACCTAAAGTGACGCTTGACATTGTTAAATTCGCCATTGAATGATTCGGATACAACTCAATTGCTGCATTAAGAAATTTGCTTGCATTATTCATGTCACCTAGACCATACCAGGCTTGCCCAATATTGTTAAGGATGGTGCTGTTATTGGGGTATTTTGAATCTAAATATTCAAGAATCGGGATAGCAGCCTGCTCTGCACCTGCATCAATTAAGAAAGCCGCATAGTTGTTTAGATTGTCTGCATCGCTCATGTCATCCACACATACTTTTCCCATAATGAATATTGCTTTTTCCCAATTTCCCATCATCCAGCAACCGCTTGCAGCGTTGGCAATAATTGCTATCGAGTTATATTCTGCTTTTGTTTCATTATACATTTTTAATGCTTCAGCTTTTTCGGATGGGGGAATTATTTTATCTACTTCTGCTTGTATGTTTTTTATGAACAAAAGAAGTTCTGCCTCATTTAAAAGTTTTTTTGGAAGCATACTGATCCTGGTCATATCTCTTTTGGGAACAGCAGCAGATCCGTCATCTTCAACAGCTTCCTGAACAGCGTTATCCGACATCATTGAAACATTCTTATTTAATCCCTGCATCATATCCAATTGCTTCTTCAAAATTTCAATCTGTTCTTTCAAATCTTTTATCACGTCCGGATCCGTTTCTGTTTTCAGTTGTTTTTCAAGTTCGGCGATCTGCTTTTTTAATTCACCTGTCGCCTGGTTCATGCCTGTTTGTATGTCATTTTGGGCATTTGCTTTTCTATTCGCTTTTTGTCCCGATGCCGAGCCGGTCAAAACAAAAAGGAGTAATAACGACAATAAAATACGCATGACAATTATTTTAGATTTTTATAAACTCAACTCTTCTATTATTTGCTTTACCCGCAGGTGTATCATTTTTGTCAATAGGTTCACTTTCCCCTTTGCCGTCGGTTTCCATTCGGCTTTCATCAATTCCAAATTCTTTTGCCAATGCAGCTTTTACAGAAGCAGCTCTGCGTTTGGAGAGGTCAAGATTTGCATCATCTTTTCCATCTGCATCCGTATGTCCAACGATCTTCACTTTCAGATCAGCATATTCTTTCAAAACATTCGCCATTTCTTTTAATGTGCCATAAGATTCAGGTTTTATTTTGTCACTGTTTACGTCAAATAGAATTCCATGCGTTACCCATTTGTTTTGCTCCAATATTTTCTTTCTTGTATCTGGTGCACCAACAGCAAGCCTTAGATTAGTGATCAAATAACGCCATTGGTCATTGGAAGTAGGGATGTTAAAGACAAGTGAATTTAATTTGGCTTCGGGAAGAATTGCTTTTGGAACGTCCCATGTTTTTTCTTCATTCAAATAAACACGCAGTCTTTCTTTCTGTCTCCAAAAAGCAACATGAACTGGTCTTGATATGTCTATAAACTGTGTGAGTTTCGTAGTGTTTGAACTTTCTTCAACACCATTTTTTTTCTTTCTATAACTTGATGTGCCATTGTTATTAAAATCCGGAGAACCCGGAAGAATATTCAGTGAAAAGTTGTTCTTTGCATATGACCAGTCTGCAGGACGGTTGCGATCCGGCAATTGAGTAAGGTTGACATTAATGCCCCATGAATGTACAGGCTTATCAACTAACATATCAAATTCAAGCGTAAAATCATCAGGAAGTGAATCAATGAAATCAGGCATATACACACCGGTTTTTCCAATTGCAAACCAATGACCTTGTTTGCCTTCGATGGTCATTACTTCTCCGGCGGCATTAGTGTTCCATTTATCAGGAAAATCTCCCACTGCATCCTGGCCAAAATCTTCGAAAACAATGATCTTTTCGCCCGGTACAAAATCGTATTTACTATAAGTTTTTAAAGTGGCAGGACCACTACCAATTCCATTGTTTTTGGTTGCGCCTGCATTCGCATTGGGATCCCCTGAATTATTGTCTTTGCTTTTGTTTGGATTCATCGCATCATCCACCGTTTTATCAACTGTATTATTCACTTTGTTGTTAGCGTTATTATCTACCCGGTTTTTTACCCGGTCAGTTACTTTTTTCAGTACCTGGCCGTTAGCAGCCTGAATAATGGTGCAAAGGCTAAAAAGAAAAAATATCTTTTTCATAGCTTATAGTTTTTTTATGATTGATTAACGGGTTTGATCCTTTTGACATCAAAAGTTATCGAAGCCAATCCTTCACAGCAATAGAACAAAAGTTAGAGGCAGGTATGACCTGCCTCCGTAATAGGATAAGTATGTAATGGAAAAACGACTTAACCCGATTTTAAGTAATGTGAAGAACGAAAAAGTAATCAGGAACGATGATTATTTCTATAGAACAAAAGTTATAGAGCAGAGACTAATTTCTGCCAAAAACCTTGTTGATAGCTTCCGTCCTGTTTTGTACGTGTAACTTCTCATAAATGTGATGAATGTGTTGACGAACAGTGCTTACAGAGATAGCAAGTTGATCGGCGATCTCTTTATAAAGTAAACCTTTGGCTAGCAATTGGAGAATTTCATTTTCGCGGCCGCTAAGTACTTCTACGTTGGCCGTTTCTTTTTGTTGGTTTCTAAAAAGGGTAACGAGTTTGCGGGCAATATTTGCACTCATGGGGCTTCCGCCAAGATGCAATTCTTTTAATGATTCAATTAATTGAACCAGTCCTGTATTCTTAAGAAGATAACCTGATGCTCCTGCTTTTAATGCTTCAAAAACTTTTTCATCATTTTCATAAACAGTAAACATCATGAACTGAGTATCCGGGCTTTTATCTTTTATAAGCTTTATGCATTCAATACCACTCATGCCAGGTAGGTTAATGTCCATGATCACAATATCAGGCCGGAGTTTTGGAATATCAAACAACGCTTCTTCAGCAGTTTTGAAAGTGTCGAGTATCTTAAAATCAGTAGAAAGCGAAATAAAATTCTTCAATCCATCACGTACTTCATCAAGGTCCTCCACTATCGCTAAAGTTATACTCATGTTTGTCGAAAATAAATTTAACAAAGCTGTTTCCCAATAGAACAAAAGTTATGCTTTCAATGGAATTTCCAGGTGAATGAGCGTGCCCTGCCTATTTGTTATTTCAAATATACCGCCCATTTCTTTTACCCGGGATTCCATGTTATTTAACCAATTGCTGAATAACCGAATATAATTTTTATCAATTCCTGTTCCATTATCTTTTAGCTCGATGGAAAGATGATGATTAATACTGATGGATAGTTTAACTTCTGTAGCTTGTGAATGTTTAACTACGTTATGCAATGCTTCCTTGATCGTTAAAAAAACGTTTCTGCGAAATTCTCCGCTTACAAAAACAGAAGGAAAGCTATTGGGCATTTCAGTTTTGCATTCAATGCCATTTTGAGAAAGATATTCCATTGTATAAGCACGGGTATAAGAAAGCAGATCACTCAATGAATCATTTTTTTCATTCAGTGCCCAAACGATCTCGCCCATTTTATCGATCATTTCGTGTGAGTATTCCCTTATCTTGTTTACATCCTCTTCAATGGGTTGGTGTTGTTGTTTTTTTATTCCTATCGTTTCACTTAAGAACTTAATTCTTGACAAACCAGCACCAAGGTCATCATGCATATCAGTGGCGATCCGTGTTCTTTCTTTTTCAATGGCCTGTTGTTTTTCAAAAGCTGCCAGCTTTTGTTCAAGTTTTCTGCGGTAATAAAATCGAAAAGCCCATACCAAGAATGAGGCTATTGCTAAAAAAGTGATACTTCTGAACCACCATGTTTGCCACCAGGCCGGTGAGATAGAAAATGGATAGTTAATGGTTTGGTCAGGATAGCGGCCTGCAGGAAAAGTGGCTTTGATCTCAAGGTTATAATTGCCTGGCTGAAGATTAATAAATGATACGGAAGCATTATTGGATGGTTCTGACCATTGATCATTGCTGCCACCATTTAACCGGTAACTATACAGCACTTGTTTCTCATTAAAAAAAGAAGTGGCTGCAAAATTAAAACTGAGATTATTTTGCCGGTATGATAAATAGCCACCATCCTGGACAGTGTCTTTGCCTGCTTTTAGCATGCTTACCATTAACGTAGGCAAATAATTGGAGGCATGCTTATTTTCTGGTGTAATTTTAATGATCCCGTTTGATACCAGGCCCCACGCAATATTGTCTTTATCAATTACAACATTGAAAACACTCTGAAAAATATTATTCTGTTTAGTGATATTTTCAATTACGGGAATTCCATTCTTGACGGATATTTTATCAAGTCCTAATGCGCTGCTAGCCCATATATTATTTTGTTCATCACATACGAGATGAGTTGTAAAATCATCAGATAAGCCGGATGCTACAGTAAGAGTTAGTTTTTTGATTAGCTTTTCGTCTTTTATCTGAAACACATTAATGCCATGGTTACGGGTACCGATCCAGATATCATCATTATTATCAATGATGATAGAACGTGGAGAAATGCCTGAAAGCTCTTTTTTGAAATATAATTTTTGTTCAAGATAATTAGACGGATCATCAGGATGTGTATTAAATACGAACAGATCATTTGCACGTGTAGCTACCCAAATATTTCCTTTACTATCCATCGCAGGAAAATCAGCATAATAAGGAAGCTTTGTTTTGAAAACTTTTTTACCATTTATAATGGCAGTTATATAATTTTTGCCGGTTGCGATCAGGTTTCCATTTTTATCAATTATCTGGTGCGAATAAAAATTGTCCGAATCACTCGGAAACTCCATTTTGGCATGGAGTACATTGTGAACCGGTTCAAGCTTATAAATGACATTGGACTTTGTACCAAAGAAACCACAAGGTGTTTCGATCAATTCCGTTAAACCTCTTGGGTCATTAAGACTGAATGATTCTTTTTTATTGTTATGTATGATCGTTGCAGTTGCAGACGAAGAAGAATAGACCAGCAAATTATCGCTATTCTTATTGTATGAGATCAGATTGGGTTGAAGAAGATCAAAAGGTTTTTCAATATGAGAAAAATTGTTATGTACCAATTTACTTACTCCATCATTATTTGTGGCGATCCACGTAATCCCTTCACGATCCTGGAAAACGGAATTTATATAGAACATGTTCAGCCCTGATATAGAGGTGAAGGCCGTTGTTGTTCCATCAGGGGTCGTTTTCAACAAAACACTACCCTGGTCGCCTGACCAACAGTTATTGCTTTTATCAAAAAGGATAAAATACCTGCTTTTATTTCTTAATTGAGCATACTGTTCTGGTAATTCTTGTAAAACGATTTTCCCTTTTTTTATTTCAGTTGTGTCAATTGCCATTATTGCATTTTCGGTACTAACCCAGACGCGACCATCCGGCGCCATTTGGATGCCGTGAATATCCGGCGTTTCTGAAACGATCTTCCTGGTTGCCTTTTTATATAGATATAAAACATTGTCCTGGTGAGGCAACAAAGAAGCATCCCGTTGAACAAAAAGATAATCTCCAAATGGAAACGTATAAGCTATATAGGAACTTACATCCTCTCCTTTGGAATCAACAAAAGGAAGTTTGATAAAACTGTCCTTTTTATCAAAGATCAACAAACCGTCTTCTGCAGCTGCATAGATATCTCCTTTTTCATCTTTACATAAATTGTTTATAATATGATTTTCATTATGAAACGGAAGAAGTTTCAGTTTACCGTTTACAATGCAATTCATCTTGATGCTATTGGTTATGATCCATAGCGAATCAGGAGCCATTTCTATTACCTGATTAACGATATCAAAACCCAACCCGTTCTTTGAATTGTAATTGATGAAGCGGGAACCATCATATATACTTAATCCGTGTACGGAACTAAAGTATAGTCTGCCTTTACTATCCTGGTAAATGCCTTTGATCATATTGCTGATCAATCCTTCCTTAGGGGTATAGTGAACAAAGGGATACTGCTGTGCAAAGGAATATGCACAAAGAAAAAAGTATGCAAGAATGAGGACGGTTCGTTGCATACTTAAATTTACTTAGAATCTTCTTATGCTAATAAAGAAATACCGTATGCTGTGTTGTATTTTTCTTACGTTGTCTTAAAATATAGACGATAGATAAAATGCCAATTGTATTTAAGAGTCCAATGCAGATGAACCAGCCAACATGATTGTTTCTTGCGGATTTCCACATTGCAATGATCTTCCACACCAGCTCCCAAACAACAAGGCAGATAAGAAGCGGCCAAAAGCCGGCTATATTTTCGTTTAAGGATTGAAGCATATTCATAGTTTTTAATTTTTGATTTGTTCAGATCGAAACTGGGATCAGTTGTTTTTCATCATCAAATTGTCGTTGTACAGGTTTTCGAATTGACTGCCATTTCCAGTAAGTAAATGAGCGAAGCAGCCATTCAAACGGGCCAAGCCTATATCGTGACATCCACCACCCGCTGAACACAAGTTGTAAGGCAAATACAACCAGGAATAAAATGAATCCTTCAAATGGAGGAAGATCATTGAACTTATTGGTTAGAAGAATATATGGAATCAATACTAATGATTGTATCAGGTAATTACTAAGTGCCATTTGTCCGAAAGCGGCCAATGGTCTGAACCATTTTTCCTTCACTGATTTTGAAATGCTGATCAGGGCGGTTGCATAAAGAGTGACACAAGCTGTTGTCAATAGATACCAAATGCTGCCACCAACTCTTGATACTAAATACCTTTGCCAATCGCTATCAATTTTTTTCAGTACTAAAGGAAAATTTTCAGGGGCCCAGAAATAGTAAACAGGGATCAATATTGCAGTAACTATTAATGATATGAAGAGCAACTTGCGTCTGAATTTATTATTCCCGCTTATTTTTTTCAATATACCTGCTTTGCTGATCCAAAAACCCAGTAAGAAATGAAATAACATTTCTATATAAACACCGTACATCTGGTGGTACAATTTGAAGAATTGCCAATTGTATTGTACATGATCAATATAGTTGTTCGGCTGTACAAGAGACCGGGTCTGCGGCCAAACATTTCCAAAAAGGATATAAAGTACACCTGTAATTAATACTATAAAGGTTATTATTAAAACTATAAGTACCTGACGGCTGCTTGCATTACGTACGAGCAGCAGCACCGCCCCGGCAATTGCATAAAACATCAATATGTCTCTTGTGCTTAATAGTATTGCATGAATAAAGCCTAAAATGAGAAGACCAATAAGCCTTCTTGTAAAAACAGGAACCAGTGAAGTATTATTTTGTTTTGCTTTTTCAAGTTGAACATGATAGCCAATGCCAAAGATCAGGATGAGCATTGTATACATCCTGCTTTCGATGAATATCCATTTTGGCCATGCAATGATATCATCAAGTAAGGAATTTGAATAATTACCAGCCGGGCCAATATCGCTTACACAAAAAATAAATAGTACACCAGCTAATGCAAAACCACGAAGTATATCGAGGCTCCGGTCACGGTTCGATGCAGATAACGGCTGAAGAGGAATAGACATAAAAATTAGTTTGGTTAAAGAATACGGCGGCAAATTATAGCTGAGAACAAGCGAAGGCAATATGACTAAAGTTTATCCCGCAGGACCTTATTTGCTGTAACCTTTCTTGATCCCTTATTTCAGTTCACTAAATATTATTAAAGAACAATTTATGATCGCACCCTGAATTTAATACAAACAGGTGTATGTATATGTATGACAAAAGTTTCTGAAGAAAATCAGCGTGGAGAGTTGAAACTATTTTCCAAAGGCTTTATTGATCGCCTCGGTCCTGTTTTGAACATGGAGTTTTTCGTAGATCTTATGAATATGTATTCGTACGGTGCCTGTGGTGATGTTCAATTGTTCAGCGATCTCTTTATATAGTAATCCTTTTGCCAGCAATTGTAATATCTCCTTTTCCCTGGTTGATAAAATATCAGGGAAGGGAGTTTTTTTATCAGTATCACGAAAAAGATTTACCATCTTTCTGGCGATGTTGGCACTCATTGGGCTGCCACCTTCATGTAGTTCCTTTACTGACTCTGCAATGTGCAACAAGCCTGTGTTTTTTAATAAGTAACCTGATGCACCAGCTTTCAACGCCTCAAAAACTTTATCATCATTTTCATAAACAGTAAACATCATGAATTGCGTTCCGGGACTTTTATCTTTTACCTGCCGTATACATTCAATACCATTCATGCCCGGGAGATTAATGTCCATTATTACAATATCAGGTTTTATTTCTGGCAGTTTCTGAAGCGCCTCTTCACCGGTTTTAAATGCACCCAGCACAAGAAAATCAGTACTGAGAGAAATGAAATCTTTTAATCCATTTCTGACAACGTCCAGGTCTTCCACGATAGCTAATGATATACTCATATTCGAAATTAAGCTGCAAATAAATGACGGGCAATATGACGAAAGTTAATGATTTATAGGCGCCTTTATCCTTACTTCAGTTCCCTCTTTGCTCACTATTTCAAATCTGCCGCCCAGTTCTTTCATCCTGTTATGCATGCTTATCAGGCCATTGCCATATGCGCCGGGAATAGAATTATTTAATCCAATACCGTTATCACTAATTTTTATTATAAGCCATTTTGCGATCTCAATTTGTATAAATACTTCAATAGCCTGGGCATGTTTTACAATATTGTGTAAAGATTCTTTTACAGTTAAGTAGATATTCCTTCTGAACTCGCCACTTACATTTAATTGGGGAATATTATCTGGCTCCTCTACATGGCATTTGATCCCATTTTGCTCTAAGTATTCTACTGCATAAGACCGGGTGTAAGAAAGCAGGTCATTCAGTGTATCATTCTTTTCATTCAATGCCCAAACGATCTCACCCATCTTATCGATCATTTCATCTGAAAAGCTTCTTATGCTGCTTACTTCTTCTTCAATTGGTAAATGTTTTTGGCGTTTCATGCCGATCGCTTCACTCAAAAATTTTATTTGTGAAAGCCCGGCGCCGAGATCATCATGCATATCGGTGGCGATCCTTGTTCTTTCTTTTTCGATGGCTTGTTTTCTCTCAAGGGTCACCCGCTGTAATTCAAGTTTACGTTTGATATATGATCTGACACCCAGGAAAACTAACCCGGTCATGGCAAGAGCAACGATAGATTTGAACCACCAGGTCAGCCACCAGGGAGGTAGTATGGTGAAAGAAAAAGAAGATTCTACAACCGGGTACAAGCCATGAAGAAATATCGCCTTCGCCTTTAATGTGTATTCTCCGGGTGACAGGTTTACAAAGTTGATCGATGTATTCGTTGATGGTTCACTCCAGTTTTCATTGCCGCTTCCTTCGAGCATATAGCTGAATCGTGTTTGCTTTTCATCTATATAAGTAGGGGCTGAAATATGAAAAGCAAGATTATTCTGAAAATACTTTAATTCCCGGTCTTTAGGGATCGCTTGTTCATTTTTGTTGCTATATACAATATCAAAAAAATCAAGCTTAGGTTTCCATTTCGCTGCTGCAGGTCTGGTTGGATCGTAAGTGATAATGCCGGAGTTGCACAATATCCATATCATTCGATTTGCAGATTGTACAACTTTTATAGTGGGTAAATAAAGATTATTACCCCTGGTAATATTTTCGATCAGGAAATTATTATCGGTTACTTTTATTTTGTCAAGACCCGACGAACTGCATGCCCATATATTGTTATCACGGTCACAAAAAAGCCTGGCAATAAAATTTTCAGATAATCCATCTTTTGACGTGATATTTTTTACAGACCGTATTGTTAAGCCATCTAATGAAAAATAAAAAATCCCGTGGTTTCTTGTGCCGATCCAGATATTCCCGTCGCGATCAGCTGTAATAGATCGCGGACTATTGGGAGTTATTTTTTCAAATTTTTTCAGTAAAGTGATTTTTGCGCTATCACTGTGTCCTGTGATCTCAAAACAAAACAATTTATTACTTCTTGGTGCTACCCAAATGCGATCCTTTTTATCGATCGTGAACTGATCTGTCATGTATTCAAATGATTCGCTTAAAACTCTGTTACCTGAAAATGCAAGAATTTTTGTAGAAGCGGCAGCTATAAGATTTCCATTTTTGTCCATCATCGCATCGCTGAATCCGGAGAGCGGATCCGGGTCAGTATAAAAAGGTACAAGTGACATTTGTGGTTCATTAGCCTTGTCCCATGAAAAAATTTTATTGATACTGGTTATATATGCATTTTTATAGAAAAGAAATCTTCCGGGATGCAAATTTGTTTTGTCGAATAAAAATTTTTTCCCCTGACCTCGGGGAAGCTCCAGCCATACCTGGCCATGATCAACATCATAGAACCAAACAGAATCAGTAAAGGGCGTTACTGAGATGTCCGTTACAGTCAGACCCGGCTTATATTCCGGGAAGTAAACCAATTGCTGATTTGAAAGTTTGCAAAGACCTGTGTGTTCATTTGTAAACCACATATTATCTTCCTGGTCCTGGAAAATAGACGTTTGAAAATCTATTGTCAATCCATTTTCTTTTGTAAAAAGAGTGGTATCACCATCGGGACTTATTTTATAGACGCCTTTCAGGGTTCCTACCCAAAGATTATTTTGGCGATCCTTACAGAAAACGCGGGGCAGAATACCTTTTGGGAATTGAGGTGAATAAGGGAAGGGTTTTAGTAAAATATCACTTCCATCGAAGCCGCCAAAAATAAAAAAATCTGAGTAAGATGAGATCCAGAGTTGGTCGGCGGCTGGACTGAATAATGCGGCAGCGTTGACTCTTAATTTATAGGCGATCAATTTTTTTTTGATAAGATCATAAACCAGGAGGTTGCCGACGTTGAATTGATAATTGGGATCTGAAATAATAAATAATTTCTTGTCAAATTCGATTGCCTTATTTAGTGAGATAGCCTCTACTCCTGCAGGTAATCCTGAAAGGTCCATTTTTATAAATTTTCTATCCTGCAATTTGAATAAGCCTTCATCAGCAATAGCATAATAATAACCGTCACTGCATTTGATCAATTTATTAATGACCGGGGTAAAATTATCAGCAGGTGTAAAGGTTTTGAGCCTGCCATTGACGATACAATTTATTTGCTGAGAATTGACTAATATCCACAATGAATCATCACCCATTTCAACAATATCGTTAACCAGGGGATTACCTAAACCATTGTTATAATCAAAATTGGTAAAGCGGCTACCATCATATATACTCAACCCATCGAAAGTGCCAATGTATAATTTCCCTTTGCTATCCTGGAACAGGAATCTTGCCTTGTTATTGACAAGTCCTTCTCTTGGTGTGTAATGAACAAAAGGATATAATTGTGCAAATGAAATTGTACAACTAAAAAAGTATGCAAGAAGGAGGGCGGTTCGTTGCATACTTAAATTTACTTAGAATTATTTTCTGGCAGAAAATCTGTTAGGACGGAAATTTATCCAACCGTCAAAAGATAATTTGTAACATTTGCCATGTCAATCCCGGCCCACGATTAATCTAAAAAAAGAAACGCAATCACTCCGGTTGCGAGTTAGTTTTATATCTAATAAATTATTAACCGCAGTCAATGGTGTTGTTACACAATCTTATTTGTTACCACAATTTTTCAGCAGGCGGTCGGACACCTGAGAGGCGGAGATAAACGGTGCATTGTCCACGGTGATGCGTTTGGTGTTCGAATGCTTTAAGCAACCAACCTAAGCGGGTGGCACTGCGTTTCCCTCCGGGCAGATCCTGTGTGACAACCTCATTCATTTTGACAAAATCCATGTTCTTTATTGCATTGATCATAAAGTCGTAGCTCGTATTTACGTAATGAGCTACTGAATCTTTGCTTTGGAGTGATACAGATTTTTCAAAGACCTGGGGCTGCTTCAGGAACATAGTTTGGATAGCACTATTTTGATAACCTGTACCAAAAAAAGCCATGCCTGCAGTAGCTTGTGCTAAATGCAGCATTTGCTGCGCAAAGCTGCGTATACTATCGGTTGGTTGGAAATTGTATTTGTCAGCAGGCATCGCGTCGAGATATTCCTGCGTGTATGCTTTGGCACGTTCCCAATCGATTACCAGTTGTTGCTTCAGCAATTCGTTGGGGGAGTTTTGTGCTTTAACTGATAAAATGCACAACGTGAGGAGTAGGCTAAAGAACGATTTCATGTTGGTTTATTTGTTATAAAAGTTACTGATCTTTTAAATGGCGTTAATTTAGCTCTTTTTGTGAATTGCCCATGCAGAAGCAGCAAGTGTTGGTTGCATAATGGTTGATTTATAATTTTAGCTACTTTTCGCTTTTTAGCTTGTTCACAATATCTCTTGCTGCCGTATTTGTCGGATCCATCTGAAATGCTTTTTCATAATTGATCATCGCATTTTTCTTATCTCCTTTTTTCAAAAATGCTTCGCCAACGCTGTCGTACACATTGGCTGATTGCGGATAGTTCTCAACATTTTTTTTAAAAAACTCCAGCGCTTTATCTATATCATTCCCCATCAACAGGAGATAACCAAAATTGTTGATCACATTTTCCGGAGGCTTCATGCTGTAACCAAATATCCGGGAGAGAGATTGGTAATGTTTCTCAAACAGCTTATATGTTAATTCGCCCGGTTGTTTATCATATTCCGGCGGGTCCATTTGAAAGAAAAAGCGAAATCCCTCGTAATAGGATTTAAAACAGACGGTAAGATGATCCTCCCTGGGGTATTCCATAAACTTGTATGAAAGACCCTTTGGACTCCTGCTTTTGAGTAATGAATCCACTTTCCTTGCATTCGTTAAAAGGCTGGGGTTATTGACTGTACTCATAAACAAACTTCCATCGTATGCCTGCATTTTATTAATGGCTTCTATTGTTATGTGCATATAAGCATTCTGATCCATCCACATTGACGGGTCGCTTGCCAGGTAGCCATTGAACATACCGGGATGTTTTAAAAAGCTATGCATTACCAGCAAACCGGCCAGGGAATGGCCAATAATAACACGATAGGGCGTTTTCTTATGGTCTTTTTCGACAAAGGGAAAAAGTTCTTCGCGGATAAACTTTATAAAATTTTCTGCACCACCACTGGTTTTAAAAATCGAGCTGTCCTTTGCTATCAGTGGGGTCATATCCCTGTTGCGGCCCATACTTCTCCCAAAATTTTCAATGCCCACCACCATTATTGGCGGCATGGTTACAAACCTTTCACACATAAGATTTATCATGGTGGCAATGTAATCGGTGTAGTATTCCCCATCCAGCACATAAATAACAGGGGATATGGCTTCAGCATATTCCGGAAACACTTCCGGCTTATAAATGGATATCTTTCTTACTTCACCCAGAACAGTTGACCGGACACTATCGTGGGTAATTTTCACTTTGCCCTGGCCGTAACGCTGCTGAGCATTTAGTGAAAACACTGAACCACAACAAACAATTATTGTGATAAACAAGTGCGATCTCTTTTTCATAATATCTGATTTATGTTTATGTCTTTAATATTTATTAATTGCTCCTGTAAGATTGCTTACATGAATTTTTTCATTGATAAGGGAACAATGGGAGCGAACAGTTTTACTACGAGTATAGGGGCTACTAACAGAGAAAAAAAGGTAAATGTGAGAATGATTTTTAAACAGGAAAGATCACAGGCAGGTTTGTGTTTTAAAGTTAATTTAAAAAAGAGCAAAAATTCAATCTTCTCATGATGATATGAATCAATATTTCAATTTTTCCAGAATCAAAAGGTTTGTAGTTTTTTTATTTTCCAATGTTTTTAATCATGAATAGATTTCTTTCAGTGGGGTGGAAGAAGATAATGCCTTATTCAAGCATAATGATTGAAAGAATCTTTTCATATCACACTTTAGTGTGAAGGATATGGTTTATTAATATTAATTTTTACGATGCAACTTCTTCTTCTTTTTTCAACACTGATTTTGCATAATCTTTTATTGAATGCAGCTTCACTGGAATTTTCTCGAGTACCGGTCTCATATCTATTGCATCGCCATTGGCATAAAAGATCATTAGGTTGGTAAATATTTTTTGCCAGTAATCTGTAGCTTCATCTGCCTGTTGTTTCAATGCGGCCACCGGGATATAATTAACTGTAAAAGGATGATCGCTGACCTTTTCAAATTCCTTTATCACTTGTGCAGGACTTATTGCTTCGGGTCCGCCGATCTCTAATGTCTTGTTTTTTGCTGTGTCCTTATGCACGCTTGCCACGGCAAATTCAGCTACATCTTTATACGAAACATAACTGATTAGTTGATTTCCGTCGCCGGGTATTTGTGCCGCATGATCGGGATAATTGAATCCCAATGCCGGGCTCAACCACACTTCCATAAAAATGGATGCTTGCAGAATTGTATATTTCATCCCGCTGCTTATGATTGCTCGTTCTGCAGTTCGCTTCGCTTCCGTGAGCGGATTCGCTGTCGCATTTTGATGCCGGAAAGAAATAAAAATAAAATGTTTTACGCCGGTTTCTTTTGCTGCAGCTACCAGGTTAAGGTTGCCATCATGATCCACGCTTTGAATGTTATCTCCTTCTTGTCTTGACAAAGTGGAAGAGACAGTTGTGATCACCGTATCACAGCCCGTACATGCATTTATCAACGAAGCCTTATCCTTAAAATCACCCTCAGCTAAACCACAGCCCATTTGTTTTAATGCATTGATCTTTTCGGGTGAAGAAGTTTTTCTTACCAATGCTCTTACCGTTTTTTGTTGTGTGGCAAGCTGGCGGCAGATCTCACTACCGAGCAATCCTGTTGAACCTGCTACGAGTATCATAAATTATTGTTTTGGTTGTTAAAAATAATTGTTGTGGATACGGAAAGAAAGTTCCCATGAGTAATTGTGATGTATGAATGAGTGTTACAGGGTATTCGGCAAATAAAACAATGTATTGCGTATGTAATTTCATTCCTGTTGTGAATATACATGTTGCGGGAAGAGGATTCCAATACCTCAATTGAGGTACAGTTGTAAAAATCCGGGAATTTGATTTACTTCAATATATGGATCTGCCGGATTTACAACATCTTTCACACGAAGACAGGCAACTTATCCTCCAATCTCAGCAAAAAATTTTGCCGGGGCAGGATGAGAAGATGCTTGTTGCGATGGAATCTTTTGCCGAACTACTTGACAAGGTTGGGCAGCATAGTGAGGCGAGAAAATATTTTCAGGATATTATTTCCTCAACTTCTGATATTTTAACAAAGGCAAGATGCTGGCGCAAAATTGCTTTTTCATTCAACAGCCAACGGGATCATATGAGTGCTGATACTGCAGCTGATAATGCTGCTGCTCTTATTCATCAGCTGCCTATGAATGAGAAATCAGTTAAAGGAG
>DASUTO010000432.1:0-2270 GCA_036374555.1 Chitinophagaceae bacterium | reverse complement strand
TGCAGTGGCAAATAGAAATGAATGAAACCGGCTTGCATTCTGACTCCTTAATGCATTATAATAATAAGATCCTGCGATGGGGTGGCCAATATAATTTAATGCCCAGTCATCTTTATCCCAAACAGGTAAGGTTGTAAATGATCGCTTCATGTTGCGCCAGGCATCCTGTGCCCAATCATGAGGCCATTTCGTTACTTCCTTAGGTAAACATATCAAAACAGCCATACCAAGTAATTCAACACCCCCGATGAAGAGTTCAGCCCGACCAATTTTTTTCCATCTTCCTTCCTGTTCATTACGCAAAAACGGAACATTTGACGGCTTAGATAGAAAAGAGTCATGAAGATTTATTCTTAATGTTGGAGTTTGTTGCGCCGGGTATATTTGAAAACCTGCAGACCTGCTGAGAGCAGGATAAGTATACGCCAATGGATTGCTGGTATTAGAAGATAAAACATTTCCGTAAACCCGGGATCCCGATTGAATTTGTTTTTTATAAAATTTTATAGTGTCTGATGCAGCTGATGAAGTTTTACCATAGGAACAGAAACTAAGGCAAGAAAAAAGCAGGATAAAAAATAGTTGATTTAAGTGCATGAGTTTCGGGTGTTTCCGAAATTAGCCAGGCTGAATACTCAGGTTGTTCTTTTGTAAATATATGTTCAAAATTATATTTGGGAAATTTTAATTTCATGATTTTGCACCGCTTGAGAAAAATCATAAAAGAAGAATTGATTTTTTTATTTTATGCGGATTTATAGCATATAAAAGTATGGGGGTAATACTATTACGAATTTTAACTTGCAAGTTTGACGTTTGATTTTTGGTGCTCCTCGTTAAGCCCAGCTTTTCTTAATCCTTCAAGTATTTCTTTAGTCAAAGCTTGCGAAAGTAGAAATGACTTAATAATATTCTTTACCTGGATGTGTGCATCAGGCATAAGTTGTATAAGCGATTTTAGGTTTCTGCCAGCTTCTTCCTTGCGATCCAGATGTCCAAGTACAGCCGCCTTTAAGAGGGGATCCCAAAGTGAAGTAGGCATGTCCATTTTTTCTGCCCAATGCACTGCCCGCTGGTAATCCTTTTTATGAAGAAAATAAAATACGTATCCACCATTAAACCACCAGGGACCGTAAGGATTATGCAAAACAGAATCATTCAACAATTTAATACCTCTTTCAAATTCACCTCCACATATGAACACGAATCCCATTGCTCCCATCATGTCTGCTGCGTTTGGATTGATAGCTATGCATTGCTCAGCGGCCTTGATACTTTCATCCCGTTTATGATGAAATAAATATATCCAGGCAAGGGATTGATACGCATGTTGACAGTTTGGATCGATATTAACAGCCCGCAAAGCACATTTCAATGCCTCTTCGGCCGGATTGCCGATCTTTTTATATTCATGAGCTTGGTCATCCATGTAAAGTTCTGCTAACATTGCCCAGGCAAGTGCATAACCAGGATCTGCTTTCACAGCAGCTTCCAACGCATTTATTGATTTTTGGAAAACCTCCGGGGACGTAACTTTTTGAAAATGATAATACCAGAAAATCGCATCGTAGACTTCTATGCCATTTGCGTGGTTAGTAAAGGGAGCATGCAAAACATCTCTCAATATAACTCCATAATATCCGCCAATGGCTTTCAAAATGCTTTTAACGATCTCATTCTGCATTTCGAATAGACCGGAAGCGGTATTGCTGCGTTCAAAAGATTTTGCCCATAATTGTTCCCCACTATTGCCGGTAATTAATTGAACCTGTATCCGAAGATGCTTGTTATCATTTTGAATGCTTCCTGTTACAATGTACTTAGCGCCTAACAGGTTTGCCGCGTTTTTTACATCGGTTGTTTTAGCGGCAACGTGACGTGAAGAATAATAGGAGATCACAGAAAGATCATGAAACTGGGTTAGATCTGTGCTCAATTGTTCCCCCAATCCGTCAGCAAAGAAATCGCGGGAAGGATCTCTACTGATATTTCTGAATGGAAGTACGGCGACAGCAGGTCGTTTCCTTATAGGATTTATTTTTTCAGCCATTTCAATATTCTCAATATCTTTTTGAGAATGAAACAAAGGCATATAGCTGCCCTTTGGAATCTCGATCCGGATCAGGTCATTCTTCCCGGTTCCATGATAATATTCATTCAACGCTCTTCTTAACCTGCCGGCATGAATCCGGACGATGGCATCAAGTTGCGGATTAAAATCAGTATTCCGGGATAGAACATTAATACCGATAGTGTATTCTTTTATTTCC
>DASUTO010000431.1:0-5530 GCA_036374555.1 Chitinophagaceae bacterium | reverse complement strand
TTCTTTTATTGCTTGTGCATCATAACCACATTCATGATGAAGTTCTTTAGGAGTGCCATGTTCCACAAGACGATCGGGGATGCCGAGCATCTTTATTTCTGCTTTATAGTTATGTTCATTCATGAATTCAAGAACTGCAGAACCAAATCCACCAACAACAGTTCCGTCTTCAACTGTAATTATTTTTTCAAACTTGCTGAACACTTCATGCAGTAATTCTTCATCCAATGGTTTTGCAAAGCGCATATCATAATGGCCGGGATTCAAACCATCATTTTTCAGATCACGAATGGCTGCGGCTGCAAAATTTCCGGGATGACCGAACGAAAGAATGGCAATATCATTTCCATCTTTTAATTTTCTCCCGGTACCAATTTTAATTTCTTTCATCTCTGTTTTCCATTCGGGCATAACACCTTCACCTCTTGGATAACGGATCACAAATGGGTTTTGTGTTGATTCCAGTTGTGCGGTGTACATCAGGTTGCGCAATTCACTTTCATTCATCGGTGCACTTACGATCATATTTGGAATGCAGCGCATATAAGGAATATCATAGCAGCCATGATGTGTTGGGCCATCATCGCCAACCAGTCCTGCTCTGTCTAAACAAAAGATGACCGGGAGTTTTTGTATCGCTGCATCATGCACTACCTGGTCGTAAGCTCTTTGCATGAACGAAGAATAAATATTACAAAAAACTTTCATGCCTTGCGTAGCCATGCCTGCACTAAGCGTTACTGCATGTTGCTCGGCAATACCGACATCAAATGCACGATGCGGCATTTTTGCCATCATATATTTTAATGAAGAACCGGAAGGCATTGCAGGAGTGATACCGAAGATCTTTTCATTCTTTTCTGCCAGTTCAATTATCGTATAGCCAAATACATCCTGGTATTTTGGTGCTTGTGGCAGATCAAATTTCTTTTTATGTATTTCACCCGTCACTTTATCAAATAAACCGGGCGCATGCCATTTGGTTTGATCTTTCTCTGCCAGGTCATATCCTTTACCTTTTACAGTAACAATGTGTAATAATTTTGGACCGGGAATATTTTTCAGATCTTTTAAGGTATCTACCAGCTTGGTTATGTTATGACCATCAATCGGACCGAAATAACGAAGATTCAATGCTTCAAAAAGATTACTGCTTTTACTCACCATTCCCTTCATCCCTGCTACCAATTTCGAAGCCATATCCCTTGAGAAATTTTTGCCAACTGGCAGTTTGCCAAGTATATTCCAAACTTCATCACGAAGTTTATTATAAGTGGGAGAGGTAGCAATATCTGTTAAGTATTCTTTTAACGCACCAACGTTTGGATCAATACTCATGCAATTATCGTTGAGTACGATCAATAAATCAGCATCGGCCACACCCGCATGATTCAACCCTTCAAATGCAAGACCTGCCGTCATCGCACCATCTCCAATAACTGCAACGACTTTTCTTTCATTTTCGCCTTTGTATTTTGCAGCCATCGCCATTCCTAATGCCGCGGAAATAGATGTGGAAGAATGGCCAACACCAAAAGTATCATACTCACTTTCACTTCTTTTAGGAAAACCGCTAAGCCCCTTATATTTCCTGTTTGTTGGAAAATTATCACGACGACCAGTAAGTATTTTATGTCCATAAGCCTGATGGCCAACGTCCCACACAAGCTGATCGTAGGGGGTATTATATATATAATGGAGTGCTACTGTCAGCTCAACTACGCCAAGACTGGCGCCAAAATGCCCGCCATGAACGCTGACAACGTCGATAATATATTGACGAAGCTCATCGCAAACCTGGTGAAGTTTTTCGCGGGATAGTTTTTTAAGGTCTTCCGGGGAATTGATTGTTTGCAATAGCGGCCCTGCTGTGATCTGCATGTGTTGTTTTTACGATGTAAAATTAATGTTTTAAAACTTTATTCTGTATTTTAACAAATCTGTTATAAAATTGTTTTATTCCCGCGCATCTTTCCATTTAGCTGCCTTATTTACCACTAATCAAAAGAGAATGCGCAGGGCTGTTGAAACTTTTAATTTTGAACTTATATTTATGCCCGCTATGTCAAGAAATACGAGGTACTGGCTCTCACAGTTGGGTGGCTGGGGTTTATTTGCCCTAATTAATATTTTTTTCGCTTACTCTTTTGATAAGCTGGGTTCACCCCAGGAGAGAAGTGATTTTTATTGGCGACTTGTCATTTTCGTTGTCACCGGTTTTATCCTGTCGCACCTGATGCGTTACATCATCATTGGATTTAACCTGTTGCAAAAAAGACTCGAACAGCAATTAATAATTTTCGTACTTATTACACTTGTACTTGCATTCATCGCTTCCACACTTGAAAATCTTTTATTGATGCAGTTTGATCTGCAAAATAAAACCGAGCGAGCATTTAAAGATAATTTCTTATTGCTTGTTTTGAGTGGTGCTTTCTCCATGTTCACCTTATTCTTTATCTGGAACCTTATCTATTTCATGTATCATTTTGTAACCAAGAGCCAGAAGCAGCAATTGGATACATTGAAACTGGAAGCATTAGTAAAAGAACTGGAATTAAAAACTATCAAAGCACATATCAATCCTCATTTTATTTTTAATTCGTTGAATGGTATCCGTGCATTGATCGATGAAGATCCAAACCGGGCGAGAAATGCGATCACTGAATTAAGTAATATTCTGCGAAGCAGTATGCAAACTGATAAGCTCGAATCTGTTTCATTGGAAAAAGAATTGAATATTGTAAAAGACTACCTGGCGTTGGAGAATATGCGTTTTGAGGATCGTCTTCGTGTGGAGTATGAGATCGATGAAGATACGCTTGATCAACCTGTGCCGCCAATGATGCTGCAAACCCTTGTTGAGAATGCAATTAAACATGGGATCAGTAAACAAATAATGGGGGGAAAGATCAAGATCGTTTCTGATTTTAAGGATAGTTATCATGAACTTGCTGTACAGAATACCGGTAAACTTGTAAATGGAACAGCGAAAGGTGAGGGCTTCGGTTTACCAAGTACACTGAACAGGTTAAGCCTGCTATACGGTGAAAAAGCAAGATTCAGCATCAAACAATTAACCACTGAAATTGTGGAAGCAAGAGTAATGCTTCCGGTACAAATGACTATATAAATCATCCTACATGAGAGCAATAATTATCGACGATGAAAGGCTTGCAAGAACGGAGCTTCGGAAACTTTTACAGGATTATCCTGAAGTGGAAGTGGTAGATGAAGCGGCGAATGCCGATGAAGGAATAAATAAGATCGATAGCCTGCAACCTGATCTTGTTTTTTTGGATATTCAAATGCCGGGTAAAACCGGGTTCGATATGCTGGCAGAATTGGAAAGAGCACCACATGTGATCTTTACAACTGCTTATGATGAATATGCATTGAAAGCGTTTGAAGTAAATGCGCTCGATTATTTATTAAAGCCAATAGAACCAAAGCGACTTGCAGATGCCATGCAGAAACTGCACGTAGCGGAAACAAAAGAGAATCACATTGTACCTGAAAATTTCAATCAATCGATTTTATCGGAAGCCGACCAGGTATTTGTAAAAGATGGTGAACGCTGCTGGTTCGTGAAATTATCTGATATAAGATTGTTCGAAAGTGTTGGCAACTATGCTAAAGTGTTTTTTGGAGGTAACAAACCACTTATTCTTAAATCATTAAATGCATTGGAAGAAAGATTGGATCCCAAAACTTTTTTCCGCGCCAACAGGAAACATATTGTCAATCTCCGCATGATCGATAAAATAGAACCTTATTTTAATGGTGGCTTATTGCTTGAATTAAAAGGAGGTGAAAAAATAGAGGTCAGCCGCAGGCAGACCGTGAAGTTCAAAGAAATGATGAGCCTCTAACAATAAGCAATAAGCAATTGGCAATTATTAAGTTTGCCTGTTGCCTATTGCCAATTGTTCAAAATAAGAATCCAGGTATAAAAAAATCGAATTACAAATGAAGAGAATCTTATTGATCGGGTTGTTGATCACAACAACCTTTTTTGTTTTTGGGCAGAAGGCAGATGCAGTCATTAATGTAAAAGAAGTGGAAAGAATTGAGAGAGTTCTTGCTGCAGATGAGATGAGAGGCCGCAGAGCATTTAGTCCCGAAATAGATAAAGCAGCTGATTTTATTTCAGATGAATTTAAGAAAGCAGGTTTGCAAGCCATGAGTGGTAATAACGGATACAAGCAGGAGTTTGCAATGATCCGTCCCAAATCCATTTCTGCTGGTGGCAATCTTGATGGAGAAGCGATTGAGGCAAAAGATATCATTGCTGTCACCTGTTTCCCTCAATTAAAAATAAACCAGGCTTCCGGGTATGAAAAAATATACATAAAGCCGGGTGATACTTTACAAAATATTGCAAGAAGACTGGTTCGTTCTAATAAAAATATTTTGGTACTTGTTAATAAAAGCTTTGCCAACAATTTTGGAAACCTTACACGATTAAAGAATACAATGTTTAAAACGGATAAATCCGTTGTATTTGTATTGACAGATAAAGATCCTGCGAAATACGCAATAGAAGCAGTACATGAAATAACTGAACAAGAGCTGGCAAATGTAGTTGGTATTTTACCTGGCAAATCAAAGAAAGATGAGCATGTGATTTTTTCTGCCCATTACGATCATATCGGTGTTGGCAAGGCAGTCGACGGCGATTCAATTTATAACGGGGCAAATGATGATGCCGCCGGAACAACCGCCGTTATTATGTTAGCGAAATATTTTAAAGCATTAGCAAATAATGAAAGAACAATTGTATTTGCAGCATTCACAGCAGAAGAAGTTGGTGGATATGGTTCACAATATTTTTCAAGACAATTTGATCCGGCAAAAGTGATGGCCATGTTCAATATTGAAATGATCGGCACAGAAAGTAAATGGGGAAAAAACTCTGCTTACATCACAGGGTATGAAAAAACAGATATGGGTGCCATCATGCAAAAGAATTTAGAAGGAACAGGCTTTACTTTTCATCCTGATCCTTATCCTCAACAACAGTTATTTTATAGAAGTGATAATGCAACGCTGGCAAGATTAGGAGTTCCTGCACATACAATTTCTACTTCTAAAATGGATAGCGAACCTAACTATCACAAAGTGACTGACCATATAGAAACACTCGATATGGAAAATATGGCAATGATCATTAAGTCAATCGCATTGGCTTCAAGAAGTATTGTTGCAGGAAAAGATTCGCCGACGAGAGTGAAAGTGGATGAGTTGAGATGATTTTAGATTTCGGAATGCGGATTTCAGATTGGAATGATGTACACCATAAATCCGAAATCGTAGATCTAAAATCTTAAATTAAATTTTCACAGGTACACTATGTATCGCAGCCGCCATCTCTTTTATCAATGAAGCGTCTTTTTCAATAGCATTTCCAACCACAATTACATCAGCGCCGGCTTTGCAATTGAGATAAGCTTTTTCAGGATTGGTGATGCCGCCGCCAACTATCAAGGGCACTTCAATACTTTTTGCAACCGATTCGATCATGCTTTCG
>DASUTO010000430.1:0-6101 GCA_036374555.1 Chitinophagaceae bacterium | reverse complement strand
CGTTAGCGCAAGATACATTGGCTTTTCGGCCAGGTGATAAATGGGATTATTGCAATGTGAATTTTATGTTACTGGCAAAAATCGTCGAAAAGATCAGCGGCCAGTCATTCAGTGAATTTTCCCGCAGAAGATTATTTGAACCGCTGGGTATGATGCACACTTCTGTGAATGATGATATAACCGAAGTGATAAAAAACCGGGTTACTCCCTATAATAAAAAAACCAAGGAAAATATTCAGGTCTATATTGAGAATGGTATAATCCTTAAGAATGAAGGAGAATGGATACAGCATCCACGCACATCACCTCATTACGGCGGTAGCGGCATTGTCACTACAGTTAATGACTTGCTATTATGGAGTAAAAATTTCTTTAGCAAAGATTTTGGGGGAGAGGAATTTTATCAATGGATGCATCGTAAGGAAAAATTCAGTCACGAACGGGATAACCAGGCATTTGGGCTTTACTGGGGAACCTATAAAGAAAGAAATTACGTAGCATGGGATGGCGGCGATTGGGGCATTAGTTCACAACTAATCAGGTTCCCGGATCAGAAAATCGCTATAGTTGTTTTATCCAACCTGGGAGATGGAGAGGCCTACCGAAAAGCCAATGCCATAGCTGATATATTAATTGAAAACGGGGTATTGTAATCCACATGTACCTGGAATCGTTCTGTTAAATCCCATCAATAAAAGAAGGAAGGACGTACCGGATTTGTTGGAAAAATAAAATAAGTAACCTCACGCAAAGGTATTTCCTGGCGTTCCCTGCCTGCTGTGCCTTCGCGTAGCTACGGCGAAGCAAGGCCGGCAGGCAGGGTTGCGTGAAGCCTTAGGCGCTAGAAATTGATATCCCGGAAAAGTGAGACAACACTTATAAGTCTTCGCCAATCGGTTGCCAGCCTATTTGCAAAATAGGTAACTTTAAATAAGTGAGTCCGGCACCTAACAAGTAAAAAGAAAGTATCATCTAATTCAATTTAAATGTTATGAGACGCTTTTTATTTTTTACGACAATTATCCTGGCATCGGCATTCGCGCTCAATAATTGCGGTAACTACAAGCAGTTAACTTCACAGACTGAAGCTCTTTTCAGGGACAAATGGAAATTGATGGAAGTCGCGGGCCAGCAGGTATCTGATACATTAAGCTCCACTTTTGAATTCACGCCTGGCAGGCTATCGGGCAGCACAGGCTGCAACTGGCTAAGTGCAGGATTTGTAGCCGGCAAACATCAAACGGTGACGTTTACACCTGATCCTCCGAAAAAAATGGAATGCAACAATGAAAATGCAGCTAAACTGGAGACCAGTTTTTTAGACGCACTATCAAGATCAACAAAATGGGATATAAGGGGAGGAGTGTTATGGCTGGGAGATGGGGATAATACTTTAATAAAACTCAAGTCACTGTAATAAGAAGAGCGAGAAACAGAGCGGGAGCGAGGTTAGTTCCCCGCTCTCGCTCTGTTTCTCGCTCTTTCTGTATTCATGCAATTACCTCTTCCATAATTCTTCCACCTCTTCCCCCTTTTCATTCTTTCCTTTTATAACCATCCCGGTTTTGTTTACCTCAAGAGTAAAGGACACTGATGTGCCGATTTTATCCCCGTCCTTTTTGTAAAAGTCAATATGCTCAGTGTATTTTCCATCGCTGTATTCATAGCGACCTCCGTAGCTGCCGATCAATTCTTTTGTCTTCGGATTGAAATGAATGCGCTGAAACCGATGTCCTGATATAACCAACAAACTTTTTAGCTCGCCCTGTTGTCCTGCAAGCCGCCATACTCCTGCCAGGGCTGCCTGGCCATTATCAACACGGCTAAGGAATACTTTTGAACTGTCTTCTCTTATTATACTTAATTTATCTTCCGATCGGGTATACTGTAGTTGCCCGAGTGTCTTTACATGTTTCAACTCATGCTTACTTGTTGTAAATTCAAGGCTTGCAATCATTCGATCCTTTATTGCCTTATAGGTACCGCCACTGCTATAATAAAAAGCAGTATTAACCTGGTTGAAGTTGGTGATCACGATGTAGTTGGCCTGGCAAATCAATACGTACTCATCATCACCATCTTTTGAATACCAAGTGCCAACGACGGAACTTTCCTGGCCTGTTGATGTGCCGCTGAAAAACACAATCGCGATAATAAGGTTGATTATACTTTTCATATTTAGGGAAGATACAAAACAGCTTTTAGGACGCAAAGGACGCGAAGAAGACGCAAAGATCGCGAAGGATTTAAATAATTCTTAGCGTCCTTTGCGCCTCCTTGGCGCCCTTTGCGTCCCAAGCTTCACGACCTCGCGCGAAACTGGCGCGTTTAGAATACATGTACTAACTTCATAACCATTAGTACAAACATGCAAAAATGAAATCAATATTTGACAACAAGCTAAGAGACGAAATCATTAACCGTATAAACCTGGTTAATGAAAACAGTCCCAAACAGTGGGGCAAAATGAGTGTTTACCAAATGCTAAAACATTGTACACTTTGGGATGAGTGGATCTTAGGTAAGAATCAACAAAAATACCGGCAGGCATTTATTGGGTTTTTGTTTGGCAGAATGGTATTGAAAAAAATAACAAAAAATGATAAACCATTGGATAAAAATGTACCGACAGCAGGGGAACTCAAAGTGATCGAAAGAAATGGCGACATAGACTCCGAAAAAGCGAAATGGATTTCATTATTAAAGGAATATGAACACTATTCCAACCCGGGATTTATACATGATTTTTTTGGGAAAATGACGGTCGAACAAATTGGGATACTTGCGTATAAACATACTGACCACCATTTGCGACAATTTAGTTGTTAGTGGTAGACGTAGGCAGGCAATGCACAATCAGACAATTCAAAAAAGTAACTTCGACTAACATTAAAAGACAAATCATGAGTAAAGAATTCAAACCGTCAGGATACAACTCTGTTTCTCCCTACTTCATCGTCGACGGAGCACAAAAGTTTATGGAGCTGATGACTAAACTTTTTAATGCAAAAGAACTGAGGCGGTATGATATGCCCGACGGAACTGTAATGCACGCCGAAATGCAAATTGATGATTCAGTGATCATGTTGGGAAATTCGTCGGAACAATATCCGCCAGTACCGGTCGTGATGCATGTGTACGTTCCGAATGTGGATGAGATATATGAGAAGGCGTTAAAGTTAGGTTGTGTAGCACTGGAAGCACCGAAGGAAAGAGCAGGAGACCCGGACAGGAGAGGCACATTCAAGGATTTTGCGGGGAATACGTGGTCGATTGGGACGCAGCTAACATTGTAAAAATGGGACGCAAAGAGCGCTGAGTTGTATTAAACCTTAGCGCCTTTGCGTCCTAAACTTCCCGAATTGTAAATTATTTCAACTCAATATTTTTCAAATCAGTCTTTGATTTGTACTTACCTGACAACACTATTCCATCAATTGCTTTTGTATTACTAATATCTTCCAATGGGTTCTTGTTTAATATTACCAGGTTGGCCAACATCCCGGCTTCAACTACCCCAAGTCGCTTTTCAAGATCAAGAAATTCCGCTGCATTGATGGTAGCAGTTTGTAGTGCTTCCAACGGTGAAAATCCCGCTTCATTTACCATTATTTCCAATTCTTCGTGAATACTGAATCCGGGATAGACAAAGAAATTCGGCGAGTCTGTACCTGCCAGGAATTTAACGCCACTGTCTTTGTATTTTTTACTTTCAACGAGAATTCTATCGTACCAAAGTTTATCAGAGTTCAAATTCCCGATTTGCTTTTCGGTTAAGGGTTTTTTCTTATTTGCCATCCATCTATTGATAAAATTTTCCGGCATAAATTTCATCCGTTTATCATTTGTATACGATGGATCCAAATCTCTCATAAACCCTTTATGTACGGTATAGGTAGGACAAATCCAGACATTTTTATTTTTCAACAACTTTATTGCTTCGTTTGATTTGTCCGGATTAAAAGTCTTGTTTCCATAATCAAGACGTTCGTAGAATTTATCACCGGCAAACCTGTCAACTCGATTTTGCTCAATTTGATCGAGCCCCACCTGGTCACTGTAAAACTCAAGGATATTATAAAAATGTTCAAAGCTCTTATGACCTGCTCTTATGGCTTCATCCAATGGAACCCTGTTGGGTAAATGTCCAACTACGGGGAGATTTAGTTTTTTGGCTTCATCGGCAATGGCGAGGTAGACGTTCTTCTTTAAGTTGAAATAAACTTTGATGAAATCTGCACCGTTTTCCTTCTGCTTTCTTACAAATTCTCGCCCTTGTTCCGGCGTTTCGGCGACATTTGAACTTCCCCATGTTGGCGGTTTCCCATCTATGATTGCCCCGGAACTTATAATGATTGGACCATCTATTATACCATTTTTAATTTCGGTCCTGATTTTCCTAACCGAATCAAGGTTTCCAAACATTTCCCTGATTCCCGTTACGCCGTTTGCAAGTTGCAAGGGGAAGAAGGTTCTGTAATTACCCCAGGTATGTGTGTGCATATCCCATAATCCTGGAATAATAAATTTACCTGTACCATCTACAGTTTGTAGTACATCATACTCGTTCGATTTGTTACTCATTACAATTTTCGAAATTTTATCCTTGCTTATAATGATATCAACGGAATAACTAACCTTCCCTGTATTAACATCTATAACGTTAGTGTTTTTAATTAGCAGGTCGCCTTTGATTTTATCAGTTGCGAATGCAAATGAGTTAATCAGGGTTAGGAGAATTAGTAATAGATTCTTGATGTGTCCTTTTTGCATTTAAATGGGAGGTTTAATTGTTGTATGGTATGAAAGTATGCAAAGTTGGAGAGAAGGGACGCAAAGGGCGCAAAGAAGACCGCAAAGGGCGCGAAGGGTTAGATAATCTTGGCGGTCTTTGCGTTCAGAAAGCCAGAGTGAGAAACAGAGCGGGAGCGGAGGAAAATCAACTATCACCGCCCCGTAGGGGCAAAATGTTTTGGGTCGGTAAATCTATTGTCAAGGTGATTACTGAGAATTTGGTTACAATAAATTTTGCCCCTACGGGGCGTAGGGAAACTATAGAAGGATTTCTACCGATATTGTGCTCCTACGCGGCTGCGTTTCGCGCGCCTTTTCTCATTCTTTCTACTTCGCGTCCTTTGCGTCTTCTTCGCGCCCTTTGCGTCCAGAAAGCAAAACGAGTGAACACCAAATCTACTTAAGTAATGTTTAATTTAAATCCTCAAATAAACTTCTCGTGTTGCACAAAAACGCCCCTTCAAAGCCCTCAAAATTATCTTAGTGCATGGAACAAGCTCTATGACTATTAAAAAAGTTAAGAAACCCTTTTTTATTTCTACATTCTTAATCTTTATAGTTTTCGCCATGGATGCGCAGCCAATAATCAGAACCAGCCATGTCAAGGCTAATGGTTACAATTTCACTTATCTTGAAGCAGGCACCGGGCCAATGATAATTTTTTTGCACGGTTTCCCTGACAATCCTTATTCTTTTAAATCCCAGATTATAGAATTGGCAAAAGCAGGCTATCACTGTGTAGCGCCTTACAAAAGAGGGTTTACTCCAGGTGATACTATCGTAAACCCTATTCAGCACTCGTCATTATATACACAAGATGTGTTGACTCTGATTGATAGTTTCAACGAGAAGCAGGTAATCCTTGTTGGACATGATTGGGGTGCAGGGGCAGCTTACGGAGTAGCACAAGTTGCGCCTGAAAAAGTGAAAGCGATGATTACAATGGCTATTCCATTGAGTGCTGCCTTTTTTGCTTCCTATACTAACAATTTAAACCAGGTGAAGCGATCCTGGTATCTTTTTTTCTTCCAGTCTTCTTATGCTATTGATGCCTTTAAAAATAATGACTATGCGATGATTGATACACTGTGGCGTGACTGGTGCCCTGGTTGGAAGAATTATTCCGACCATCTTAAGTCAGTAAAAGAAACTTTTCGTAAAAGTGGTTCAGCAGAAAGCGCCATAAATTATTATCGTCAATCTTTTGGCAACTATACATTGACCGATCCATCATTATTGAAAATTCAAAATGCATTCTCGGCAGGTAAACCCTTTAGCGTTCCTACTCTCTACCTGCACGGACAAAA
>DASUTO010000429.1:0-9224 GCA_036374555.1 Chitinophagaceae bacterium | reverse complement strand
TATCATAGCATCAATAAAAGCGGTAATAGCGCCAAAGATCCATGCCCATAAAAACAGACCATTATTAAACTGGTTGACAACAAATGGCATCACCACAAATGGTCCAATGCCAACCATGTCGATCATGTTGATAGAAGTTGCCTGCAGTAAGTTGATCTTACGGTTGGTAAGTGGAGTGGACATTAAGTCAATTCAAGGTGTAATTTAAATTGCTTTCATTACAATCCTGAAAGTAGTTATTGTTCTTCTTTGCGAAATCAGAAAATAATTTTTAAACTTGTTTGACAAAGGCATTAATGCCTTCCACCAATACATCCAGATTCTTTGTAGTTGTATAAACATTTGGAGTGACACGAACGCTATGTATATTTTCCCAATTGATACCGACTGTATGCACTTTGTATTTATCAAGTAAAAAGCCATCGAGCTCTTCTGGCTTTTTACCTTCTATTGAAACATTACCGATAGCACAGCCCCATTTTGGAGAAAAAGAGGTATGCAGCTTTACCCTGGGAACATTCTTCACTTTATCAAACCAATAGTTCTTTAAATAATGGAGGCGTTTTTCTTTTCTTTCATTACCGATCATTTCATGAAAATCCAACGCTTTACTGATCGCCTGCTCAATGAACATCGGCCTTGTACCCAGCGCTTCAAATTTCCTGATATCATCTTTTAATGGATCATCTACGGCAAACATTGGATACAAATTTTTGATCTTGCTTTGTCTCACATACATCATACCACTGCCGATCGGCGCATAGAGCCATTTATGCAAACTGCTGGCAAAATAATCACAATTAAGATCGGATATTTTAAAATCAAAATGAAAAAGACTGTGTGCACCATCAACTATTACATCAATGCCTCGTTTATGAGCCTCCGCTGCGATCTTCTTCACCGGTATTATTTGGCCATTCCAATTTATGATATGGGTAATATGTACCACTTTCGTTTTTGGTGTAAATGCATTCACATATTGACTCACTAAATAATTTTCATCTTCACTTGGCAATTCAAGATTCACCCAAACCATTTTTATTCCATCACGATGTTCCCGTTGCTTATATGCATTCACCATGTTCGGATAATCCTGTTTCGTCGCAACAATTTCATCGCCGGCTTTTAGTTGTAATCCAAAAATGATCGTTTCCAAACCCTCAGATGAATTACGGTTGATAGCTACTTCTTCAGGATCACAACCAGCCATCTTTGCCATATTTTTTCTTAAAGGCTCACGACCCTGGTCGAGTATGCGCCACATAAAATAACTCGGGGCTTCATTGCTGTAATCATAATAACGTTTCATTGCATCCGCCACAACTTTTGGAGCAGGGCTTACACCGCCGTTATTAAGATTAATAAGATATGGTGATACGGTAAACGATTGCTGAACATAATACCAGAAATCTTCTTCACTCGCCAGCTCATCTGGTGGTACACCTTCCGCATCTTTTAAAGCCGCGTCAAGATTTCTTGCCCACATTGGTTTTGCGATTGAAGAAAGAACAGCAGTTGCCGAGAATGTACTGACCTTTTTCAAGAAACCACGACGATTTGATCCGGACATAGTAAAGCTTTGCATAAATTTAGAATAAAAAGATGGAAAAGCACTTTTCAAGAGAAGAAATTGAACCGATGCTACAAAGAGCAATGTTTGAAGGTCAGCTAAAATCCATTAAAATTTTAACCGAATATCTTCAAAGTTTACTTGAGCCCGACCTGGCACAACTTAAATACCTAAAGGAAAGCCGCATGACACTAGGTGAAGATTTTATGCGTTTATATACAAGAACCTCTACTTTATTAGAAATAAAACAAACACTTGAAAAATTAATTAACGATCTGAAGGTAAATAATACATGAAATACTGATAGTTTAGATAAAAATCCAGCAGCGACGCAAATATGATCTGCTATTTGAACTTATTGAGATCGTTTAACCTTTTTATCTCGTAGAAACAGGCAACAAATAAAAGTATCCCAAATGATAATATCAGCAACGATCGTTTTGTAAAAAGTAAATATAGACCTGCTAAACAAACAGTGACTCCGAAAAACAAATACCATGAGCGCATATCATAATGATGAGGTTTAAAAACTGTATCGATCTCATCTTTTGTGTAACCTTCCTCTGTTAAAGTTTCCCTTATCTCACCAGCTGGAACACCCTGGCGCAGCATCTTCTTAATTTCCTTTATTTTTTCTTCGGTCATCTCTTAAAAATAATGATTAATCCAAAATGATGAGCAGTTGAACAAGGCCCGAAAGGAGCGTCGCAACAGAAGCTTAATAGTAGTACTCCAGTTGGTTACCTAATTAAAAAAACCTAAATTGTTCCGTAGGAATTCCTTCGGAAAACATCCAACATTTTAATTATGAGAATACTGGAGATAAAAGTGTTAAAAGGACCTAACTATTGGAGTGTAAGGCGGGCTAAATTGATACAGATGAAGCTTGACCTGGAAGAAAAAGAGAATATGCCCACTAATAAGATCCCGGGATTCAGGGAAAGGTTAGAAAGATTATTGCCTTCATTATATGAACATCGTTGCAGTGAAGGCAAACCCGGTGGTTTTTTTCACCGGGTGGATGAAGGCACATGGATGGGCCATGTGGTGGAACATATTGCATTGGAGATCCAAACGCTGGCGGGAATGGATACAGGTTTTGGAAGGACGAGGACTCCTGAAGGAGAAAAAGAGGGTGTGTACTATGTAGTGTTCAGTTATATGGAAGAGGATGCGGGTGTTTATGCGGCACATGCTTCTGTTCGTATCGCACAGGCATTGATCGAGGGAAAAGATTATGACCTCGCTGAAGATATTCAGAACATGAGAGTGATAAGGGAAGACACGAGAATGGGACCCTCTACCGGTTGTATTGTTGACGAAGCTGCAAAACGTGGGATACCATTTATACGATTGAATAAACAGAGCCTGGTGCAATTGGGTTATGGTGTAAATCAAAAACGCATTCGTGCTACGATTGCTTCCACCACTTCAAACATTGCAGTTGATATTGCCTGTAATAAAGATGAAACCAAGATGTTGCTGGAAGCTGCGGAAATACCAGTGCCAAAAGGGACAGTGATCAGAACTGAGGAAGGATTAAAAGAAGCTGTTGAAAAATACGGATACCCGCTGGTAATAAAACCTATTGATGGTAATCATGGAAAAGGAAATACGACAAATATCAATAGCTGGGATGTGGCAGTAAAAGCGTTGGCTGCTGCAGCTGAATACAGCCGCAGCGTGATCGTTGAAAAATTTATTACCGGTTTTGACTTTCGTTGTCTTGTTATCAACTACAAATTTATTTGCGCTGCATTGCGTACGCCTGCTTCAGTTGTTGGTGATGGAGTGCATGATATAAATTGGCTGATCGAAGAAACAAATAAAGATCCGCGACGTGGCTATGGCCATGAAAAAGTGCTGACACAGATCACTATTGACCAGTTTACACAGAAAATGCTGGATGATGCTGGGATCACGTTAGAAACGATTCCAAAAAAAGGTGAAAGAGTTTTATTAAAGCCAACAGCTAATCTTTCTACCGGGGGCACTTCAACTGATGTTACTGATGAAGTGCATCCGGCGAATATTTTTATGTTTGAAAGAATAGCAAGGATCATCGGACTTGATATTTGTGGTATTGATATAATGGCAACTGATCTGCGAACCCCGGTTTCAGAAAATGGTGGCGCTGTACTGGAAGTAAATGCTGCTCCTGGTTTTCGCATGCATATCGAACCTTCGGAAGGTCTTGGAAGAAATGTTGCAGAGCCAGTGGTTGATATGTTATTCCCGAAAGGAAGTGCAGGAAGAATTCCCATTATTGCCATTACCGGAACGAATGGTAAAACAACAACGACAAGACTGACGGCGCATATTGCCAAGAGTGCGGGAAAAAAAGTCGGCTATACAACAAGTGATGGTGTTTATATACAAAACCAAATGATGATGAAAGGTGATTGCACCGGGCCTATCTCCTCTCAATTTGTTTTAAAAGATCCGACTGTTGATTTTGCTGTATTGGAATGTGCAAGAGGTGGTATTTTAAAATCTGGTTTGGCATTTCAAAATTGTGAAGTGGCAGTGGTGACCAATGTTGCGGCCGATCATATGGGCCTTGGTGGTATTCACACCCTGGAAGCAATGGCAAAAGTAAAAGCCGTCGTGCCCGAAACTGTTTTTGACCATGGCTATACTGTGCTGAATGCCGATGATGATCTTGTTTATAAGATGAAAGATACTCTTGATTGCAATATTGCTCTATTCAGCATGGATGAAAATAATCCGCGGATAAAAGAGCATGCAGCAACGCATGGCTTATCGTGTGTATATGAAAACGGCTATATCACACTGATGAAAGGTGGATGGAAAATAAGAGTGCTGCATGTAAAAAATATTCCGCTGACATTTGAAGGAAAAGCAATTCATAACATTCAAAACTGTTTACCGGCAGTTTTAGCAACTTATCTTTTCCGCGATATTACGATCGAAGATATCAGAACAGGGTTACAAACATTTATGCCAAGTGCAAACCTGACACCGGGTCGTTTGAATTTCTTCCATTTTAAAAATTACACCATACTTGCTGACTTTGCGCATAATCCGCATGGTCTAAAATTGCTCTGTGATTTTGTGAGTAAGCTCGATTATCCGCTGCGTATCGGCATTATCAGCGGAACCGGCGACAGGAGAGATGAAGATATTCGTGAACTCGGAGAAATTTCAGCAAAATACTTTGACGAGATCATTATTCGCTGCGATAAAAATTTAAGGGGAAGGACTGCTGAAGAAATTATCGGTTTATTAAAAGAAGGAATTGAAAGCGTAAATCCCAATATCCCAATAATGACAATTCCAAACGAGAACCAGGCACTGGACTATATTTATGAAAACCCAAAACACGGGGCCCTATACACAATTATGTGCGATGTGGTAGCGGGGGCGCTGGATAAAATAAGAGAGTTGAAAGAGAGGGAGGAAAAAGAAGAAAAACCATTTATTCTCAGTAATTAATTTAACCCAAAAACCTTTTGGCGTAAAACTATGCAAACCTTATTTTTGCACCCCATTCCGAAAGGAAGATAGGCTGACCCGTGGTGTAACGGTAGCACTACAGATTTTGGTTCTGTCTGTTAAGGTTCGAATCCTTACGGGTCAACGAAAACTGCAAGTGATGAACTTTAGTCCCGCAAATGGCGGGACTTTTTTATTTTAATATCTCAGCTTCTTTTTAACTTTCATGAACAAAACTTCAGCTCATGAAACTACCCGTTGCCTTAATCTTTTTATTCGTTTGTGGAAATGTTTTTTCACAGGATTGTTCCAATTATTATTTCCTGCAAAATAATAAGACGATCGAAATGACCATTACAAATAATAAAGGGAAAGAGTCGGGCAAAATGACTTATGTTGTCTCAGACAGTAAAAAAAACGGCAGCTCAACAACGGCAACGATCAATTCGGAATTTGTCGATGCAAAAGGAAAATCAATCACCAAAGCTACAAATAATGTGAAATGCGAAAATGGGGTGATGCAAATGGATATGAAAACTTTTATTCCCCCGATGCAGAATGAACAAATGAAAACGGGCTCGGCTACAGCAACAGATGTTTACCTTGAGTATCCTGCTAACATGAATGTAGGGGACCAATTGAAAGATGGTCAGTTTAACATGGATTATGAAACAACGAGCGGTTTAAAGTCCTCGATTGAAATAAGTATCACCGAAAGAAAAGTGGAAGGAAAAGAAACGATCACAACGTCTGCAGGCACATGGGAATGTTACAAGATCTCTGCAAAAAACAGGATCGTATCAAAAATAGCAGGCATCGGTATCCCAATTAAAATGGATGTGATCGAATGGTATGCCCCCGGATTTGGTATTGTAAAAACAGAATCAAAAACTGGGAAAACAGAAATTACTTCGATAAAATGAGAATATTAGTTTACCAGAACACAGTGTATAATGCCGCAAGTATTCCGCAAATAATAACCGATCCCATAATAAAACCCGGACTTACTTTAAACATAGATCTATCCATTTCGATAACATGCATATCATTTGCTGGTTTTGGTTTTGCTAAACTGATAACGATCATAATAATTACAATCGCAAAAAAAGTAATTGTCATCCTGTCAAGGAAAGGATAATCAGGAACTGCCCCGTTTGTCCACACAGGTAAAAATTTTAATACCGTTGATATAGGAACAGTAAGCAAGGCTCCCGCCAATCCCGCTGCGGCAGTTGTTTTTTTCCAGAACAATCCTAATAGAAAAATAGCTAATACACCCGGGGAGAAAAATCCAACATATTCCTGTATGAATTGGTAAGCCTGGTCCAATGATTTTAATGCTGGTGCAACAATAGCTGCGATCACCATCGATATGATTACAGCCCATCTGCCGGTCAGCACTAATTTTCTTTCAGATGCTTCTTTATTAAAATATTTTTTATAAATGTCTAATGAAAAAATAGTGGAGATACTGTTTGCTTTTCCTGCTAGTGAAGCAACGATAGCTGCTGTTAGCGCTGCAAAAGCTACACCTTTCAAGCCTGCCGGTAACAGGTTCATAAGAGTTGGATATGCGTGATCGGGTTTTACAATACCGGCTGCATCAGCCATTTCCACCTGGAACATTCCATTCTTATGCATTACATACATAGCTATACCAGGTAACACGGCTATCACAGGGATCAGTAATTTTAAAAATGCCGCAAATAAGATTCCTTTGCGGGCAGTATTCAGATCGGCACCCAATGCCCTTTGCACAATATATTGGTTGCATCCCCAATAGGCAAGGTTATTTATAAGCATACCCCCAATCAGAACAGACAGACCGGGCAACTCTTTATAATGAGGATGTGATTTATCAAATATCATGTGCAGGTGTGATGATGCTTCTGTTTTCAAGACAGAGAGACCTTTGAAAATATCATTTCCAAATCCAAACTGTTCGGATAATAAGGTTAATGCAAGATAAGTAGTAACCAATCCTCCAATGATCAATACGAGCACCTGGAACACATCCGTATACCCGATCACTTTCATTCCTCCTAATGTTACAATAATTGAAAAGATGCTAAGCCCTGCAATGCACCATTCAAAACTGATATTGGAAATAGATGATATAGCTAATGCGCCGAGATAAATAATGGAAGTAAGATTAACAAATACATACACCAGTAACCAGATGACCGCCATTATCGTACTTACCGTATCATTATATCTTTTTGCCAGGAACTGTGGCATCGTGAAAATTTTATTTTTCAGATACAGGGGAATGATAAATACAGCGACAATGATCAGCGTGGCAGCTGCCATCCATTCATATGTGGATATAGCGAGACCCAATGCATATCCTGAACCACTCATGCCAATGAAATGTTCGGCAGAAATATTAGAAGCGATGAGTGAGGCACCAATAGCCCACCATGTTAATGAACCTTCAGCGAGAAAGAAATCTTTGGAACTGGTTTGCCTGGCTTTTTTCTTTTTATAAATGTATAAACCATATGCGGTCACCAGGATGAAGTAAATAAAGAAAACAATATAATCGGCGGTTTGTAATTTGTTCATGGCAATCGTTTGTTGTCAAATTGTTCTTGGCAAAATATCAATTACAGATCAAACTTATAATACGTGTAATATAAACATTCATCTGTGTGTTTTATAATCTGCAAAATATGATCGAAATCTTTTTATACATATAAAATGCTTATAAAAATCCCGGGGCCAGATAACCCCGGGTTTACTGAGACTGCTTGTACCGAAAACTAACGATATACTAATATCCCGGATTCTGAACTAAATAACCCGGTATGTTAGATGCTGCATCAATGGCTGTGCTTGGAATAGGAAAAAGTCTTTTTTGTTTATCCGTACTTGTCTTTTCAGTCCATGTGCCTTCATATTTTCCAAAACGTATCATGTCCGTACGTCTTACCATTTCCCAATACAATTCAAATCCTCTTTCACGAAATAAAAGATCAAGTGAAATAGAAGTGAGCGGTGGAGCTGGTGTGCTGGCTGTCCGGGCAGCCCGTACAATATTTACATCGGCCAAAGCTGATGCATCCGCGCCGCCTTTTCTAAGTTTCGCTTCTGCACGCATTAAATAAACATCCGCAAGACGAAGTATAACTATATCATGTTCTCCAAAGTTTCTCCCGGATACAGATGTCTTACTAAACTCATATTTTTCTACTCGATAACCTGTACTATAACCACTACCGGCTACTGTAAAATCAATCTGCTCAGTGAAATTAACCGGCACGTTGGTTGAACCTGGACGGGTAGTATTATGAAGTTTCCCTACTCTTAAACCGTTAGTACCACAATTCACAAATGCTCCACTTACTCTTATCAATCCATATTGTTGGCCTCTTAATATTCCCCGATCAATATTATAAGTGGCTCTTGGCACACAGGAATCAGCCGGAACAACTAAATTTTGCTTATAAAAACGGGGATCTGCAGCAGCAGGGTCTACCGGTGCATAAGCATTTACCCATGTACGATAAAATTCAGGAGTGATCCCAGGTCCATCAGTCCCATTAGCGCCGGGATAAGCCGGCAATGGAAAGTGATCTCCTGATAAAGAAAAATATGCCATCCTGTTATGTCCATTTCCCAGGTCAGCCCGCTGATCAACTGCAAAGATCAATTCTTTATTGGTGTGATTATTATCGTTGAAAATAGAAAAATAGTCCGGTGATAAAGCATATTGCGGATTCGCAATGATCTTATCGCAATATTCGATCACCTTATCCATGTCTTCATTTTTAAATGTGAACGATGAGGCATAAACATCCCTATAAACAGCAGCATTCAAATAAAGCCGGGCTAATAAGCCCTGCACTGCGCCTTTCGTAAGCCTGCCTGGTCCAGTAGTGTTTTCCAGGAGTGGTTCTACCGCCACTAGTTCTGATTTGATATACTCAATAGCTTCTACACCTCTTAGAATTTTTGAAGTTTCACTGGCATCTTCTTTAACGAAGATCAATCCATAAAGATCTAATGTAAGCAAGGAATAATAAGCCTTCATGCCTCTTGCTTCCGCAGCAAATAATTTTGCGTCAGCATATGTATTTGCAGGAAGTGCGTTAATAGCAGTAACTGCCCTGGATATCCCTATTAAAATATGATTCCAGGTATTCCTGACATTTACATCTGAACTTATGTTTTCATGTTTATGCAGTTGAACATAAAT
>DASUTO010000428.1:0-9096 GCA_036374555.1 Chitinophagaceae bacterium | reverse complement strand
CATCAATCTGCAGGCTAAGCTGACAGATAACGAAGGGTTGGTGACACCCAATAATATCAGCGGCCGTAGCATCACGTTCCAATTGTTAAGCGGCGCTACAGTGCTTCGTTCAAAAACCGCTACTACAAATGCTAGTGGTGTTGCAGTTGATACATTCAAGATTGAACAGGCACCGGGGCTGTATTCTGTTAAAACAATTTTTGCAGGTGATACATATTTCAATGGAAGTAATGACCAGGATAATTGCGAAGTGAAACAGGAAGATGCAATTGTTGAGTATAATGGTTCGCAATATTTCACTACCGCTTCTTCAACAACTCTGGTCGGTTCGATAACACTGGCTGCTTCTTTGAATGATATTGACGATGGCAGTGATAAACGTGGTGACATACGTAAAGCAAAAGCAACGTTCAGAGATGGTGGTCCGGCTGGTACTGTCCTTGGTTCCGCAAATCTTCCGGTTGGATTAGTTAATCCAGGTGTTCTTACCAATGGTTTATCCGCTACTACCCAAAACAACATTACCTTGAATAGCAATGACGCAAGTAGTGGTGGTAAGATATTCCAGGTTTGGGTTGGCGCAAGTGATCATTACACCGGTGCAGATGCCGGACCAACTCCGGTTACTCTTGCATTGCCAGGACAGGATTTTGTAACAGGTGGCGGACATTTAAAGGTCACAAATTCGGCTGGGACTTATGCTGGCACCGTTAATTCAAAGATGAATTTTGGATTCACCATGAAATGGAATAAGAGCGGTAAGAACTTGCAGGGTAATATCAATATCGTATTCCGCAAATGGCAATTATACAATGGAGTATGGCAATGGAGAGTTTACCAGGCGAAGAGCAATGCGATCAATTCAATGGCAGTAGTTGAGGTTGGAAGTAATGGACTAGCAGTTACTGTAACAAACCCGGCTGTGTTTAGAAAAGCGATCATCAACACAAAAGCAAATTTGAAAGACGTAACAGATCCATTGAACAACATCGATCTTGGCGGAAATCATAACCTTACGCTGGATGCCTGGGACCATATTACAGCAAATGGCGGTGTAAGCGATAAGATCAGTGTCACGTTGATGGGTTCAACCACAAATGAGCTGCTATTCTCCAGCAGTTGGATATCAAATGCTACTGCAGCGCAAACCATTACTGGTGGAAACATAAATGTAAGAAATGGAAGTTCAAGCAGCATTACCAGCATAAATACTATGACGAAGAGCCATCAGATGGAAACAGCGGCAAAAGAAGAAGAGTTTGTGGTAAAAGCATATCCAAATCCAACTAATCATCAGTTTACACTTACTATTAACAGTAATTTGAATGATGCAATTATAATACAGTTGTATGATGCTGCCGGCAGAAAGATCCAAACATTGAATGCAACTGCAAATGAAGTTGTCCGGTTTGGGGAGAAGTTGAAGGCAGGAATTTATATAGCAAATGTGATACAGGGAAATAAACGGGAATCGATAAAGTTAATTAAGCAATAGTCATTCATCCAAAGATCAAAGCCGTTCCGATTTAACCGGGACGGCTTTTTTATAATTAAAAGTTATAACTAAACCTTCTTGTCAATCAACATTAGCCGCAAGGAAAGCCTGTATCTTATTAAATGAATCGGTAAGATTTGCGCCAACCCATCCATGTCCCTCACCAGGATAAAAAATGTACTGATGCGTGACACCTGAAATAAACAATTTTGTATCCAGTGCAACAGATTGTGATGGAGACACAACAATATCAGTGCCGCCATGAAGTATCATTGTCGGCGGCGATTGTGATGAAACAAAATTTATCGGGCTTGATTGTGTATAGATTGTATTGTTTGTGGTCGGCGTGTTGCCGGTAACGGCGAGCAATAACGGCTGTACTAGTGGATTCGGTGGATTAATATACAGGGCGACCAGGTCAGTAGGGCCAAAAAAATCAATGATAGCTTTTGGCTTTACAGGAGTGGAATATTTATAACCCTGTAATAATGCAAGATGTGCACCTGCGCTGGCACCGATTAAAGCAAACTTATCGGAGACCTGGTATTCCTGCCTTTTATTATAAATAAACTCAACGGCAGCTTTTATATCCTGCTCCTGTGCGGGAAAAAGATCAGGTGTATTTGCAAGCCGGTAATTAATATTAAAAATTGCATAAGATGGCTCTCGTTTCTTCAGGCTGTCAACATATTCATTAAAATCAGTTTTATCCCCGGCATTCCATGCGCCGCCATGGATCATTATTATTACTTTGGTATTTGTGGCGCTCCTGATGGCCGGCAGATAAACATCCATTTTTTGCTGTGCATTGGTTCCATAAGATACATTCAGCATTGTCACAGGCATATCCTGTTCGGTGTCCTCATCTTTTTTGCAGGATGAAAAGAATAGTGATAGAAGTAAAATTGAAATAAGAGTAAAACGCATATTAATGATTTTATAAGTTCTGGTAATTTAGTCGAGAATATTTTATGAATTTATAGCGCCTATCGAATCAACCATTGATCTTATCGACGTTATACTGTTCTTTTTAAGATAAGCTCTTAACCCAAATTGACTAAAAAGGATAAATAAATTTACAACAGTCATCAACGCAAGTATTGTTAAAATTATGATCGCTGTTTTATTTCGATTTGACGTATGATCATCCTCAAGCTCGGAAATAAAACCCGCAATACTGAAAATAGCGAGACCTGCTGCAGTTACGATATTCAGGATAATTGAAATTACATTTAAAGTGATCTTACTTCCGGACAGTGCTTTATCGGGAAAATTTTTTGTGATCAGAATAATATTTATCACAGGGTTGACAGACATAAGCAAAAAGAGTAAATGTACAAGATTGCCAACGATAGACGCTTGAAAACGTGCAGGTATACTTATCAATAACCAGGTAAGCCACATAAAAAATAAAAATGAATAGGCGAATTGGAAATAATTCAGGGCCCTGTAAAGTTTCCATTTTGGGGAAAGCATGTGCTGAATTGAAATTCTAAACTAACCATTCTCCTCTTCAAAATCAAATTGTTTGCTGCTGACATTATTATTTATGTGACGACGTAACCAATAAAGACCATATAAAATACTGAAATGGAAAACAAGTATAATACAGGAAATAATAAATGGAAAAAAGAAAAATAAAAATGATCTGGATTTAAAGCCGGGTAGCTTTGATAACATCACACCATCCCTGTAATCACGAAAAACGAATCCAAAAAGCAAGGCGATCAATAAAAAATTTATCAGGAAAATGCGATTGAATAACTTTTTCTGTCTTCCTTCAATAAGCTTATCCGGGTAATTGTTGTTGTAGATGGTGAATGTCAATATCGGCAAGGCTGCGATAAAACCAAATGCGATTGCCTGTAACAATGACATAAAGCCACCTTCCGTTAATATGTCGAATAAAGAAGCAAAACATGCAAAAATTGCTATCAGTGCTTGAAGAATACAAATGATCCGCAATATGATCAGCCAAAACCTGGTCATTATTGTTTTGCGGTTGACTTTATTTGTAATTCGGTCAATTGCTTTTCATCAATGGTTGACGGAGCATCCAGCATTACATCCCGTCCGGCATTATTTTTTGGAAAGGCAATAAAATCCCGAATGCTTTCACTGCCGCCCAGAATAGCGCAGAGCCGGTCGAACCCAAATGCAATACCCCCATGTGGTGGAGCGCCATATTCAAATGCCCCCAAAAGAAAACTGAATTTGTGTAATGATTCTTCTTTGGTCATTCCTAATGCAGCAAACATTTTTTCCTGCAGCTCTCTTTGAAAGATCCTTATCGAACCACCGCCGATCTCATTTCCATTTAACACCATATCATAAGCATTTGCTTTGATGTTGGCATATGGATGTTTTAAATATTCAGCAGCATTTTCAATAACGGGATTATTATTGATCATTGTAGCAATATCCGATGGCTTGGGTGATGTAAACGGATGATGACGGGCCACCCAACGATTATCTTCTGCATCGTATTCAAACAATGGGAAATCCAACACCCAAACAAGTTTGAATTCATCTTTTTTCCTAAAACCAAGGCGTTCTGCCATTTCAAGTCGCAATTCGCTGATCGCTTTCCTTGTTCTTTCTTCAGCACCTGCTAATATTAAAACAAGATCACCTGGAGATGCATTGCAGGCAGCAGCAATCGTTTTCAATTTTTCTTCATTGAAAAATTTATCCATACTGCTTTTAAAACTTCCGTCTTTATTACACTTAATAAATCCAAGTCCGCCCATGCCGATCTGCGGCCGTTTTACCCATTCTGTCAGCTCATCCGTTTGCTTACGACTATACTCGCTGCAACCGGGAATTGCAATTGCTGCCACTGTTTCTGCATTATCAAAGACACCAAAGCCTGCGCCTGTGATCAGATCTGACGAATCTCTCTTATTTATATAAACTGAAGATGGCTTTTTCAGGTTCAGTAATTTCATTTCAAAACGAATGTCGGGTTTATCATTGCCATAATTCCACATCGCATCTTCCCAACTCATTCGTGGCACTTTCTCACTGTAATCAATTCCTTTTACTTCTTGAAAAATTGATTTGACCAAGCCTTCAAACATATTCAGTATATCTTCCTGCTCAACAAAAGCCATTTCACAATCGATCTGTGTGAATTCAGGCTGGCGATCTGCACGAAGATCTTCATCACGAAAACATTTTACAATCTGGTAATAGCGATCATAACCACTCACCATTAAAAGTTGCTTAAATGTTTGCGGTGATTGCGGCAATGCATAGAACTGCCCCGCATTCATTCTCGATGGAACAACAAAATCCCTGGCGCCTTCAGGAGTTGATTTGATCAGGAAGGGTGTTTCAATATCCATGAAGCCCTGCTGATGCAAATAATTTCTTGTGGCACGATTCACAGCATAACGCAACTCAAGATTTTTCTTTACCGCATTCCTGCGCAGATCAAGAAAGCGATATTTCATTCGGATATCATCGCCGCCATCAGTATCATCCTGGATAGTAAAAGGTGGTACGGCTGACTTATTTAATATTTTGAATGACTTCACAATTATTTCAATATCGCCGGTAGGGATATTGGAATTTTTATTACTCCTTTCATGTACGATGCCAGTCGCCTGCAAAACAAATTCCCGGCCCAAAGGATTTTCATCCAATTGCTGATTCAATTCTTCGCCAAATAATAATTGTGTGATACCATAACGGTCACGGAGATCAACAAAAGTGATGGCGCCAAATTTTCTTATTGTTTGCACCCAACCAGCCAGCGTTGTTTCTGCATTTACATTATTAATTCTTAATTCGCCACATGTATGTGTTCTGAACATCGTCTGATCGCTTGATGATTAATTGTTGAATAGAATTTCTGAACGTTGAAGAGTGCGACCCTTCGCTTCGCTCTGGGTAAACTGCGACGCTTGTGCTTAATAAGCGAACAGAACCTCGAACGGAGCGTCGCAACGGAAGTTCAATAGTAGCACTTCGGCCGGGCCCCAAAAAATTCAACGGCGGCAAAGATAAGGACAATTCTATGCCGTATAATTCTGATAAGTATATTTGAATTCGATCATGGCCAGTCTCTTCCAAAGATTTTTCAGTAAACTATTCGGCAAAGCGGGCACTGATCCTTTACAGGAATTATTCTCTGAAGGATCGATCCCTCCTGCAATTGCGGATACCTATTCTGCCATCATTTCACGAGTACTGCCTTATTTCAATCAACTGAATGAATCGAATAAGCAAAAGTTCTTAAAAAGGGTCTACAATTTCAGGAAATCAAAATCATTTCATTTTAACGGATTGGATCCGCAGGAAGAGATAATGATTTTGGTAAGTGCGGCGTCTATCCAGATCTCTTTTGGATTAAAGAATTACCTGCTTCCTTTTTTTAAAGAAGTATATATTTTGTCCGATGCTTACCAGGCGTTACAGGGAAAGGAGTTATATATAGGTCATGTGTCTCCCACAGGCATCTATATATCCTGGAAACATTTTGTGCAGGGCTTTGCTGATTATGGCGATGGTGTGAATGTTGCTTTGCATGAAATGGCGCATGCATTGTATCATGAAAATTTTATTAAGGAAACCGGTATTGACTGGGATTTTAGAAATGATTTTGATAAGCTTCCTGCGGTATTTGGCCCGATCATGACACAGGTTATTGTTCAAAAGAAGAGTTATTTAAGAGGTTATGCTTTTACCAATTTCCAGGAATTTTGGGCTGTTAGCGTGGAATATTTCTTTGAAAACTCCCAGGGCCTAAAAGATAATCTGCCTCAATTGTACACCATTTTATGTGACACGCTGAACCAGGATCCCCTGCGACCGAATGAGTTCCCGGCCGTTATATAAATTATTTTTGGGCTAACGTAATTTTCCTAACGGTTCCATCGTTTTTAATTCATACGTAAATCCACCCAAAAACATCGTAAAGCTTGCAATTTGAGAAGCGATTATATATTTTTAAAGTTCCGAACCCTGAAACATGCTGAACTTTTTAAGAAAGCTTAATCATTTTTTTGCTCCCCAAAAGCTGGAGGCACCTGCGCAACTTCTTGCGGAGGAACTTGTCAGCGATGAAATTTTCAACAAGTATTCCTACATCATCAGCAGTCGCATTCAATATTTTAATGAGCTTTCCTTTGAACTGAAGCAAAAATTTGTACACCGGGTTCATCATTATCTTCGTCACAAACAGTTTCATTATATAGGTCTTGAGCCAAAAGAAGAGATCCCTGTTTTAACAGCAGCTTCAGCAGTACAGGTAACATTTGGTTTAAAAAGTTACCTGATGCAGCATTTTAAAAATATTTATATACTGGCAGATGCTTACCGGATGGATAATGACGAAGAATTGTATATAGGTCATGTGGCACCGGAAGGCATATATCTTTCATGGAAACATTTCCTGTTTGGTTATTCTGATAATTCAGATAATATAAATGTGGCGGTTCACGAAATGAGCCATGCACTTTTATTTAATAATTACTTTGCCAAGTATGGTGTAGATAAAAATTTCAGGGCCAATTATGAAAAATTTTCAACAACAACCGGCCCCATACTGGCAGATGTAATTACAAAAAGACAAAGTTATTTACGCAATTATGCGTTGACGAATATTCATGAATTCTGGGCAGTGAGTGTGGAAGCATTTTTTGAAAACCCGGCAGATCTTAAGATCAATATGCCTCAATTATATGATGCATTATGCCGTGTGCTGAACCAGGATCCGAATACAACCCAAAAAATTCTAAAACCCGAACTATGATAACGTTAACACTGATTTATTTGTGCAAAAAGTATTTTTTTGACAAGAAAAAGAAAGCACTTGTATTAGTGACTTCCTAAAACTATTATACAAGCAATAACCTTCTAGCTAAAGGGATTTAAGATTGAAATCAATTTTAAGTCCCTTTTTAATTGCTAAGTTTTGTTCCTGGAAAAAACTCTTCTTTGATAGCTCTTACATTGTGACTACCTGTTCACTCTTCACTTCTTTTGGCCGCTGAATAAGATAATACCAGGCCAGGATGACCACGCCAATGATAAAGGGGATCATAGCAAAATGTTTGCCTTCGTATTGGCCAATAACTTTTACCTCATCGAACCCCCAAAATTCACTTATCATCCAATAGCTGTTGGCGCTGATCCAAAATGCGACGGCAAGATTATGCGCTAATTCTGACCTTATATTTCGTGTACGGTATGCAATATAAATAGCAACAGAAAGAGTAGGTATGACCATAATGATCCCAAGTACCTGCCAGATCATGCACCAGCTTATATCTTTAAAAAGCCAGAAGACAATATGCAGGTTCTCTAATTTCCTGTAACGTGCAGGTATGCTAAATAGATTTTCATTTTTTGCTGGCATCGCAATATTTTTCAGTAAGATCAAAAATAATCATTGCAACCAAATTTGTCGCAACGGGTTTACCGGGTGAGGATCTTGGTAAATCTTTTAATATCTGCTTCGGCTAAAATTTCATTTCCATAAGTAAGATGATCCGTCAATTGTTTTGCAAAAAACGGAGCCAATGAACATCCTTTTGTACCCATGCCGTTTAAGATGCCAATGCTTTTATAAGTTGGATGAAAACCGACAAAAGGACGACGCTCAATATTTGCAGGGCGAACAGACGCTTTGTGATCTACGATTTTAAAAGGGGCCTTTAACCATGTTTTTAATAACAATTCGGTTTGTTTTCTGAATTGCCCGGTTGGTTGATCATCCGGATATTCCCATAAGTAATTTGAGCCAAGCCAATAGACATCATCTTCTATTGATGTCAGCATCATTCCTTTTTTAAAAATATTTGTTGAAGGAAGGCCAGGCGATTCAAAAAATATTACTTCGCCTTTATTTAATGCGAACGGAAGATTCTTAAAAAATGGGTTTTGAGAAGAGTTAATTCCATTGCAGAAAATGATTTTTTCTGCCTTTACATTTTTATAAAAGACTTCACCATTAGAATGCTTTAATTTTTGGAGCTCAAAATTTTCTTCCAGTAATTTATTATTTGATAAAAGCTTTTTCCGCCATGCCGGGAGAATTTCTTTCAGGTTTACAACATAGCAGGGGTCTACTTCGCCAAATCCAAAATCATAATTAAATGTTTCCTGGTATTGCCTCTGATCTCTTGGGTGAAATAGAAAATCAGCCTTCTCTTTTACTCTTTCATCAAAAGCAATTTTCATTTGGGGAGTAGGATGGAAGTCGATCAGACTTTTTTTGTCAATAGCTTTGAGTCCAAGTTCTTTTCCCAATTCCTCATAAGCGGGAACAAGAAAAGTTAATAGCTCATCGATCATCCAGGTTTTTACAATCCTTCTGCCCGTAACCGGGTTTATAATTCCGGCGGCAACTCTTGAGGCAGAGTTGGGTTGATGACTATCTATTACAATAAAGGATCTGTTCGCTTTTTCTAAATAATAACTGAGCCATGTTCCTGAAATGCCCTGACCTATAATGAGATATTCGGCTTGCATAGATGTCAAATATAAAATGTTCAATGCTCAATGTTCAATTTTCAATGATCATTTGTGAGTTATAAATTGAAAATTGAGCATTATTAGTTGAGCATTGAACATTTTCTTCATTCTACACTTAG
>DASUTO010000427.1:0-22659 GCA_036374555.1 Chitinophagaceae bacterium | reverse complement strand
CATTAAAAAAAGACTCATGATTAGTGGTGATCTTACAGCTAATGATACAAGCCAGGTGTTTAATGATACCTTAGTAACAGCAGTAAAGAATTTCCAGGCCCGTCACGGATTTAGTGAAACAGGGATCGTCAGTGATTCATTAATAAAAGAAATGAATGTCCCTGTCACAAAAAGGGTTGAACAACTTTTGATGAATATGGATCGCATGCGCTGGTTGGCCAATAACCCTTCCGGGAATCTAATTGTTGTAAACATTCCGGAATTTGTTTTACATGTATATGAAGGAAAACAAAAAGCTTTTGATATAGATGTGGTGGTTGGGAAAGAAGGTCATAATACAATGATGTTTAACGGAGATCTGAACCAGGTAGTGTTTAGCCCATACTGGAATGTCCCCCCAAGTATTGTTGCCAAAGAAATTCTACCGGCAATAGAAAAAAATCCAAACTATATAGCAAAAGAAAATATGGAGATCACAGGAAATGATGACGGTCTTCCTGTTGTGCGACAAAAACCCGGACCAGGTAATGCGTTGGGTAAAGTGAAATTTCTATTCCCAAATAGTTTTAATATCTATTTTCATGATACTCCTTCAAAAAGTTTATTTAATAGAGACACACGGGCATTTAGTCACGGATGCATACGGTTAAAAGAGCCTGAAAAATTTGCAAATTATGTTTTACGCAACCAACCGGAATGGACGCCTGAAAAAATCAGTGAAGCAATGAATAGCGGAGATGAGAAGTATGTAAAAGTAAAAGATCCTATTCCAGTTGTCATTACTTATTATACAGCCTGGGTCGATGAGAACGGCCGGCTGAATTTCAGGCAGGATATTTATGGACATGATGAGAAATTAGCGGAGAAAATGTTTAATAATTAAGTCATTATTGCATGAAAAATTCTTCCCTACATTTGCTCAATGCAACTGGTTGAAGTCACCAATTCAAATCTTGCCAAGGAATTTCTGCTTGTCAATGTTGAGCTCAACAAAAACAATCCAGCTTATATCCGTCCATTAGATAAAGACATCATCGAAGTTTTTGATCCCAAAAAAAATAAAACCTTTCGCTCGGGTGAGGCTGTAAGATGGATCTTGAAAGATGGTGATGGAAAGTTCCTTGGCCGTATTGCTGCATTTACAAATAAGAAATATAAAAATAAAGGCGATGATGTTCCCGTAGGTGGAATTGGTTTTTTTGATTGTGTCAATGACCAGGTGGCCGCTGATTTGCTTTTCGATGTTGCTAAACATTGGCTGATACAAAAAGGTATGCAGGCAATGGATGGCCCGGTCAATTTTGGCGAAAGAGATCGCTGGTGGGGTTTGGTGGTGAAAGGTCATGAAATTCCCCCTATGTATTGCATGAATTTTAACCCGCCCTATTACCAGCAGCTTTTTGAAAACTATGGCTTCAAAAATTATTTTAACCAGATTTGTTTTGCAATGAAAACAAATGGTCTTATCCATCAAAAATTTTATGCGCGACATGCCGAATGTGAAAAGGATCCTAATTACAGCGCGACATATATTAAAAAAAACCAGTTAGAAAAGTTTGCGGCTGATTTTACGATCGCTTACAATAAAGCATGGGCGGGACACGGCGGTCTAAAACAATTGGAAGAAAGAGTGGTGTTGAAAATGTTTAAAAGTATGAAGCCCGTACTGGATGAACGTATCTGCTGGTTTGCCTACTATAAAAACGAACCAATTGGAATTTGGATCAATCTGCCGGATCTTAATCAATGGTTTAAATACCTCGATGGTGGCTTTGGTCTTTTACATAAGCTGAAATTTCTTTGGGTAAAAGCAACCAAAAAAAATAGAAAATTCACAGGATTGGTTTTCGGTATTGTACCAGAGTTCCAGGGCAAGGGTGTAGATAGCTATATCATAGTTGAAGGGGCCAAAGTCATTCAAAAACTAAGAAAAGAAAACGGGCATTTCATTTTGGGCGATCCCATTTATGATGATTATGAAATGCAATGGATCGGCGAATTCAACCCAAAAATGGTAAATGTAGCCGAGGCACTTGGCACTTATCGCAGTCGAATACTCACTACTTATCGTTATTTGTTTGACCAAACGAAGGAATTTAAACGACACCCCATTCTTGTGTAAACCCCGGATCCGTCTCCCGCGGAGCTTACGAAAATTATTAACAAATCAATGTTCATTACAGTTATCGAACTTTTCATTCCCTATATTGCAATCCATTCTAAAGGGATCAAACTCCCCTTTAGGGGTTGGGGGTTTTATGGATAAATTCGTTGTTTCCGCAAGAAAATACAGACCACAGACTTTTGATACAGTAGTGGGGCAATCGCATATTACCACGACTCTCAAAAATGCGATCAAACATAACCAGCTGGCACATGCATTTCTTTTTTGTGGGCCAAGAGGTGTTGGTAAAACAACATGTGCAAGGATTCTAGCCAAAACAATTAACTGTGAGCATCAAACAAAAGATGGGGAAGCCTGTAACAAATGTCAATCATGTATTTCGTTCAATGAAGGAACATCGATGAACATCCATGAGCTTGATGCAGCCAGTAATAATTCAGTTGATGATATCAGGACATTGGTTGACCAGGTGCGTTTCGCCCCACAGGCTGGTAAATACAAAGTGTATATCATTGACGAGGTTCACATGCTAAGCTCATCAGCGTTCAATGCTTTTCTAAAAACATTGGAAGAGCCACCACCCTATGCGATTTTTATTTTAGCAACAACGGAGAAACATAAGATCCTTCCAACGATCTTAAGTCGTTGTCAAATTTTTGATTTCAAACGGATCACTAACAATGATACCGTTGTGCATCTTCAGGAAATTTGTGAGAAGGAAGAAATTAAAGCAGAAAAAGCGGCCTTGCAGGTAATCGCACAGAAAAGTGAAGGTTGCATGCGGGATGCACTCAGCATCATGGATAAGATTGTGAGCTTTACAAATGGTAAACTGACTTATCAAAATACTTTAGAACATCTTAATATCCTTGATGCTGATTACTATTTCAAGCTGATGGATTGCATGCTGAGGCAAGACCTTTCCGGGGCGATGTTGTTATATGACGACATTAATAAAAAGGGGTTTGAAGGTGACCTGGTGTTAAATGGTTTTGCTGAATTTATCCGCAACCTGCTTGTTTGTAAAGATGAAAAAGTAGCGGTTTTGCTTGAAGCAGTAGAAAGTTTCAGGGAAAAATATATTTCAACTGCAAAAAATATTGCTCCTTCTTTTTTGATCAGTGCTTTGAATATTATCAATGAAGCGGAAATAAATTATAAAGCTGCCCGCAACAAACGACTGCATGTCGAGCTTGTGATAATCAAACTTTGTTACCTGCAACAGGCAATTGAAATTTCTTCAGATACTGCTGGAATAAGTAAAAAAAAAGTAGTTGAGTCAAGCCTTGCGTTCAGAACAGCGGCTATCAAACCCTTGAAAGTTGAAAGTCAAAAGTCAGAAGTCAAAAGTCGGGAGTCGGGAGTCAGGAGTCAGGAGTCAGAAGCAAAACTGGTTATTGAAACTTCATTAGTAAAAGAAGCTGCAGAAAATTATAAGTCATCTGAACCTCAAACTTCCCCAAAGGAGTCCTTGGGGACAAACTCCAAACCTCAAACAACTAAGCTTTCTGCTCTTGATAAAATAAGAAAACAGGTTAAGGGCAATGGCAATAATGGGAACAGAAATGAAGCAATTAGTGCTCCACTTGAGCTGGAAAGCTTGCAAGCTGCCTGGAATGAATATGTGCAGAAGTTGAAAAGTGAAAAAAATCCTGCCGGTACCAATTTTGATATGGCAGAATTAAGGATCCAGGATGCCAATAGTTTTATTGCGATCGTCACAAATAATATTCAACTTCGTTTTATAGAACAGGGCGGACAAAAAGCTTCGCAATTTTTACGTGAAAAACTCCATAATAATCTACTCCAGTTTTTTATTGTAATGGAAGAAAACAAAGAAGAGAAAATTCCCGTGGGTACACCACTTACTTCCCGTGAACAATTTTTGAAAATGGCAGAAAGATACCCGTTGGTAAAAGAACTGAAAGATCGGCTAAGGTTAGAGCTGGACTATTAGGAAGCTATGATCTTTGAACTCTGAAAGCCCAATAGAATTGTTGCCGTATAAGAGTGCGAATCTTCCACTGGAAGATTCGAAAGCAACAGAAGTTCAATAAAAATTCTTTAGCCAGGGACATAAAATTCCTTCTTCTCGCGGGACATTCACCATTCACCAAATTGCCTTAATTTCGGCGCACAATTGAATACGTTATGGCAGAAGTGATTTTAATGCCCCGACTCAGCGACACGATGACCGAAGGTGTGATCGCTGCATGGCATAAAAAAGTTGGCGATAGTGTGAAAAAAGGTGACTTGCTTGCTGAAGTCGAAACTGATAAAGCCACCATGGACCTGGAAAGTTATAAAGACGGAACATTGCTGCACATTGGAACTGAAAAGGGCGGCAAGTTGCAGGTGAATGACCTGCTTGCAATCATAGGCACAAAGGGTGAAGATATCTCATCGCTGATAAAAAAAGGTGGACAGGCAGGTGAAAGCAGTGAGCCTGCTAAAAAAACTGAATCTAAAAAAGAACCTGCAGCTAAATCAACAACTCCCACTAAGCAACCGGCCACCGCTGAAGCCCCGGCAGCCAAGCCAGCAAAAAGTAGTGAGTCTGCTACTGCTACTGCAATTGATATTTCAAAAATGGATGAAGTTGTGTTGATGCCAAGATTAAGCGATACGATGACCGAAGGTGTCATCGCCGCATGGCATAAAAACGTTGGCGACAAAGTAAAAAAGGGAGAAATTCTTGCGGAGATCGAAACTGATAAAGCAACAATGGAGCTGGAGAGTTATAAGAATGGAACTCTGTTACATCAAGGCGCAGCGAAAGGTGAAAAGATCCAGGTAAATGATCTGCTATGTATCATCGGTGAAAAAGGTAAAGTGGATGTGGATGCAATAGTAGCTGCTACTAAAGGTGGTGGTAGTAATCCTCAGTCGACAGCCGACAGGCAAGAGGCAACTTCTGAAAGTTCCAAAGCGGAATCACAAAAAGCAACTGCGGCTCCCGTACCAACCAAAGAAGAACATTCAAATGGCAACGGCCGAATGAAAGCTTCACCGCTTGCAAAAAAATTAGCAAAAGAAAAAGGCATTGATCTTAAAGCCGTGCAGGGAAGTGGTGATGGCGGAAGAATTGTAAAGGCAGATGTTGATAGTTTCAGTCCGCAATCGCCAGTCAGCAGTCAACAGCCTGCGGTTAGCAGTAAGCCTGCGACCGGCACACAACAACCAATTGCGAAATTTACTCCTACAACTGAAGAGAAATTTGTTGATACTCCAAATAGTCAAATGCGGAAGACAATTGCCCGTCGTTTGGGTGAAAGCATGTTTGCCGCTCCGCATTTTTATCTTACGATGGAGATCAATATGGATAATGCAATGGCAGCCCGCGCCCAAATGAATGAATTCAGCCCGGTAAAAATATCTTTCCAGGATATGATGATCAAAGCGTGTGCAATGGCATTGCGGCAACATCCTGCTGTCAACTCATCATGGATGGGCGATTTTATCAGGACGTATCAGCATATTCATATCGGTAGTGCCGTGGCCGTACCGGAAGGGTTGATCGTACCTGTAATAAAATTTGCAGATCAAAAATCATTTTCACAAATAGCTGCCGAAGCAAAAGAACTCTATGGAAAGGCGAAAGATAAAAAATTGCAACCGCATGAATTCTCCGGAAATACTTTTACCATCAGTAATCTTGGCATGATGGATATCGAAGAGTTCACGGCGATCATAAATCCTCCCGATAGCTGTATCCTGGCCGTTGGAAAGATAAAAGAGATCGTTGTAAAAAAAGGAGAAGGATTTGGTGCAACAAATGTTATGAAAGTAACTATGAGTTGTGATCATCGCAGCGTGGATGGTGCCGTAGGTGCTGCGTTTCTCCAAACAGTTAAGAAGTTTATGGAGAACCCGATCGGGATGCTGGTTTGATCCAATTTTATCATAATAATGTTCATGTAGGAATTACTCATAGAAGATTAACTAAGAGTAATTATTTGTTAAACCGTACTTATCCTTAATTATGTAAAAATCCCTGCTGAATCCTTTAAAAAGGTATAAGCAATGTGTATTTTTAATATCACAGTAAACCCTATGAGATACTATAATAAAGTCTTCGATATCTTTCTTTACGAAGGAGTTTTTATTTTTTTATTCAGCTTGCTTCTTCTTCTTTTAAATGATATTTACACCGAAATATTCTTTAAGGTTTCCATCAGTTCAATAATTACCGCCGGCGTACTTTGGATAACAGGGCATCTATTCAATTTATTTGCCAAGGAAGATGAGTTCGAAGAAAGCTGATCCCTGCTAACTGGCCGAAAGCCGGTTATTTTTTCAAAATATATTTTCAATATTTTTTGAAAGTTCGAAACATATCTCTTAGCTTTGAGATATGAAACTACCAGAAGCAAAACAGCAATTTATCAGCAGCTGGGGCGCATTTGGAACACATTGGGGCATTAACCGGACAATGGCACAGATACATGCTCTTCTATTGATCAGTCCCGATCCATTGACACAAGACGACATCATGGAAGATCTTAATATCAGCCGCGGAAATACAAATATGAATATCCGGGAATTGATCAATTGGGGGCTGGTAGAAAGAGTGATCTTACCAGGTGAAAGGAAAGAATATTTTACTGCTGAAAAGGATATATGGAAAGTGGTAAAACAAATTGTCAAGGAAAGAAAGAAAAGAGAGCTGGAACCAATGATGCAATTGCTTGATAAGTTGGAAGACGTGGAAGGCGATAAAAAAGATAAAAAAGTAAAAACGTTTGTGGATACAGTAAGTAGTATAAAACGCTTAGGATTGCAGGCCGACAAAACACTTGATGTAATGATAAAAGCAGAAGAGAATTGGTTTGTAAGCAACCTGATGAAGATCTTTAAATAAAGAAGCTGAAGACCAGCGAACCGGGCGACCGGTTTTTATTTGATTATTTAGTTTCATTTTTTTCTGAAACTTTAAAATACTCGATATGAAAACACTAAGGAAAATAGATTACTACGGACAATTGATCCTCGGGTCATTAATGATCTTATCCGTTCCCGTTCTGCTTATTTACGGCTTCCTGGCGGGCTTATTTATGCTCGGATGCTGGCAATTACTCAGTGCGGTCTTTAATACAAAAGCATTTACTCATTCAGGTCACAGTAAACAAATATGGAATTACTGGATTTGTTGCCTTGCGGATCTCGCGTTACTTTTCATATTATGGCTCTTCGGTGAATCATTTAATATCGATTATGTCCAGGTGATCTATTGGATCGCAATACCAGGGTCTGTATTTGTAGCTATCTTCTATTTAAAAATTTATAAAAACCTCATTGATTTTTTTTCACTACGGGATGAATTAGATGGATTAACCAAATCAAAACACTGATCATGAAAAATAAGATCCTTGTTTACGATGATAACTGCCCCTTGTGTACATGGTACTCCGGGCTTTTTGTGAAATATGGTTTTTTAAATGCTGAAGGGCGAAAACCATTTTCAACGCTTGACGATAGTTTACTTTCTAAAATTGATTTTGAAAAAAGCAGGAACGAGATACCATTGCTAGATACCTCAACAAACAAAGTGGTCTATGGCATCGATGCCTTGCTTGAGATCCTTGATCAAAAAATAACTTTTATAAAACCCGCAGGAAATTTCCCTCCGCTAAAATGGTTATTGAAAAAGATCTACAGGCTTATTTCTTATAACCGGAAAATCATTGTTGCAAAAAAATGCAGGGCCGGTAGTATTGATTGCTCCCCTGATAACAATTATTTATACCGGTTTATTTTTATGGCAGTTTGCTTAGCTTTTAATACGCTTATGCTTTATCCCTTTCAAAATAATTTATTCAGTAAACTGTCTTACTACCATCTGGACCTGTTTCAATTACAAGCCGCCCATTTTGCTTTTGTAATCATTAATTCCACATTGGCTTTTAGTTTTCCAAAAGGAAAAGGTTACGAATATCTCGGCCAGGTAAATATGCTGGCTTTATTGGTTATCCTTTTGCTTACACCATTAATGACGATCCAGTTGATTTTTGATTCAGAGTGGTTGGTAACTGCCTGGTTAATTCTCACCGCAGCTCTTATTTTTAAAGAGTATTTAAGACGGATGGAGTATGCAGGAGTTTTGTTAAATAACAGATGGGTCGTAAGTATGAATTTACTTAGTCTTACTGGTTTCATTTTATTTCTGTTTCATTAAACTATAAAAAATGAAAAACAAAAAGATCATACTGGCAGGTGGCTCCGGGTTTATAGGACAGGAAATGACAAAATATTTTGGTAAAGAAAATAAAATAATAATCCTGACCCGCCAGGTCAATGAAAAGACAAACCGCAATGATTATAATTCGTTGTCTGCTGATGATATAGAAAATGCAACATATGTAAAATGGGATGGCAAAACCCACGGGGGATGGGTGAATGAATTGAATGATGCCGACCTTGTTATCAATCTCGCAGGAAAATCTGTTAACTGCCGGTATAACGAAAAGAATAAAAATGAAATATTTGACAGCCGTACAGATGCTGTAAAGGCAATTGGGCAAGCGATTGATAAATGTGACCGGCCTCCGTCACTTTGGATCAATGCATCTTCCGCAACAATATATCGACATGCGCTGGATAGGCCACAGGATGAATACACAGGTCAATTTCATGATGACTTCTCCGTACAGGTATGCAAACGATGGGAAAAAACTTTTTATGATCAACAAACTCCACAAACGAGAAAAGTGGCATTAAGAATGGCGATCACCCTTGGACCGGGCGGTATTTTGATACCTTATTTTAATCTATTGAAATTTGGACTAGGTGGTAAACAGGCTAGCGGTAAACAAATGTACAGTTGGGTACATATTGAAGATACCTGCCGGATGATCGAATGGATCTATGATCGCAGAGAGATCAGTGGCACCTATAATTCGAGCTCACCAAATCCGGTAACTAATGAAGAGTTTATGAGAATATTCAGAAAAGTGACAGGGCATACTTTCGGGCTGCCTGCTTATAAATGGATGTTACAGATGGGGGCTCCTGTTATAGGAACTGAGATTGAGCTCGTTTTAAAAAGCCGATGGGTTATACCAACAAAAATTCTTGAAACAGGTTTCGAATTCAAACACCCATTATTAGAAGAAGCATTGTCTGATATTATCTGTAAAGTACCACGCAAGCAATATCATCTTTTCTGATCTTTACATTTCAAATTTGTAAAATGATTGAAAAGAAAAAGACATTGGTGTTAGGCGCTTCTGATAATCCTTCCCGCTACAGCTATCTTGCTGTTAATCGTTTGAGAAGTCACGGGCATCCGGTGGTTGCGATAGGAAAAAAAAATTCAATCGTAGCTGATGTGCCAATCGAAAAAGAAAAAAAAGATTGGAAGAACGTTGATACGGTAACACTTTATTTAAATCCACTTCACCAGCAACAATATTATGATTATATACTTTCACTAAAACCTAAGCGTATCATCTTTAATCCCGGAGCAGAAAATGATGAGCTTGTAGATCTTGCTGTTGAAAATGGAATTAAACCGATAGAAGCCTGCACACTTGTGTTGCTTAGTACAAATCAATATTGAGATTGATCAAAATGAAATAGTACGAGTGAGCAGCCGTAATCTTACTTATTAAAAAAACATTCAACTTCAGCTGATTAATAAAAAATAAACTTTACCCAAAGCCGTTTAATTAATTGTCACCATTAGGTGGTCCCGAACCCTCCTGAATAACTACAACAGCATTGCTGTTGTCTATCGATATCCTATTTAAACAAATATTGTATCCAATGAAAAACCTTGCAAAGGGCTTAATCTGCCTATCCCTGGTCCTTATTTGCCTGCAATCCAATGCGCAAACACCGCCAGTAAGGGAACCGGATATGAACCGCCCCACTCTATTTCAAAACTTACCAAATAAAATCAGTTGCCGTATAAACGATCTTTCTGCCCTGTTGGAATCAGAAATTGGCAGACCTGTTACTTTTTCACTCGCCGATAATCTGAATTTCCAGGGAGTAGTCACCTCTGTAGCATCAAAATTTGATAACACTCTTCTAAGTGTTGTTGTCAGGTCAACAAATTTTGCCGGTGCCGCTTTATCATTTTCCAAGATCACCAAAGCCGACGGGACGTATGGCTATGTTGGTCGCATTATCAGCTTTCAGCATGGGGACGCATATGAGATCAGTCTCGAGAATGGACAATACTATTTTATAAAGAAAGGTTTTTATGATCTGGTCAATGAGTAAATTTTTTAATATGTATATCCAATTATACGAATGATCCAATCCGTAAAATCCGTATTATGAAAAATCTGTACAAATTCGTGTTGCTGATCCTTGCATTGTCAGGCTCTCTTATATCAAAATCACAGGTTACAGATCTTAATAGTTATCCAGGTGCTTCTAATGTGATCTTGCTTGATTTTAATGGTTATGCAGTATCAGGAACAATGTGGAACACAAACGGTGCATTTACCTGCAATTCATCTGGACTTAATGATGCAGCCATTACCGAAGTATTTAATCGCGTGGCTGAAGACTATCGTCCATTTAATATTAATGTAACTACCAATGAAACTAAATATAATTCGGCTCCTTATAATAAGAGAATGCGTGTAGTGATTACGACTTCAAATTCATGGTATGGTTCAGGAGCTGGTGGCGTTGCTTATATAAACTCATTTACATGGGGAGATAATACACCCTGTTTTGTTTTTTCCGCATTGCTTGGTTACAATACAAAGAACATTGCCGAAGCGGCATCGCACGAAGCAGGACATACTTTTGGCCTTAGACATCAAAGTTCGTATAATGCATCCTGTGTAAAACTATCTGACTATCATTGGGGACAAGGCACTGGTGAGATTGGCTGGGCTCCTATTATGGGCGCAGGATACAATCAGAATATGACGTTATGGAACAGTGGTCCAAACTCGTTAGGCTGTGGCGTAATTCAAAATGATCTTTCTGTTATTACAAATGCAACCAATGGTTTTGGGTATCGCACAGATGATAATACGGACAACTATGCAACAGCTACAACTGTCACTTTTAATAGCAGCGGCCAGGCAACAATCAGTGGTGTGATCGAGAAAACAGATGACAAAGATCTATTTAAATTTATCGTACCTACATTCTCAAGGTTCCAGCTCGATGCAATACCTTATAATGTTGGTACCGGGAATTCAGGTTCTGATCTTGATCTTCAGGTAGAGGTCCTGGATGGGAGTTATGCTTCTATCGGTACCTATAATCCGGGAAACTTGCTTAGTTCAGTTGTCGATACGTTTATTAGTGCAGGCACCTATTACATACGCGTTGATGGTAAGGGAAACATCTATGCTCCGGAATATGGAAGTTTAGGTTCATATTCTTTGCAGGCTACTTATACTGATGCTGAAATATTGCCTATCCGACGTCTTGAACTTCGCGGCAGACTCGATGGGGATATGCATACATTAAGCTGGTTGATAGATGCGGATGAACATGTAATGAAGCAAGTGATCGAAGTATCAAACAATGGCATAAACTTTACACCACTTGATCAGCCGAATAATTTTTTACGTAATTATAGCTACCATCCTCTTGACACCCGTCCTTTACTTTATCGAATGCATGTTACATTTGATAATTTAAAAGAATATTACTCAAATGTTATTGCTATTCGTCCGGGCAAAGCTGTGAAGCCACAATTGGTTGGCAATACGATCTCTGGTAATAATGTCACTGTTAATAGCCCGGCCAATTACCACTACCAGGTCATCGATCAAAGCGGAAGAATGCTTTTAAAAGGAATGTTGCAAAAAGGATATAGCAGCATTGGCTTAGGAAGCATTCATACCGGTATTTACATTATTCGCTTTACAGATGGAGAGCAGCAATGGAGTGAAAAATTCATTAAAAGGTAACCCTTTCACAAAACAATAATCCGTACCCTTTTGAGGTCTCGAGGTTTTTCTCTAATTTAGAAAAACCTCTTTTTATATGCGCTGGAGAAAATTCAATGGCGAACCTATAGAGATCCCGATCCATGAAGCCGTAGAAAATGCAATAAAACGGGAAACCGCCAATGGCTACCGCCTCAAGGTGTGCATTGGCACCGATTCACAAGTAAAGGGAAAAGAAACTGAATTTGCGACCGTAATTGTTTTTCTGCGCGAGGGACATGGAGGCTTTATGTTCATTCATAACGAAAAAACAAAACAGCAGTTCACCATTAAAGAAAGAATGCTATTAGAAGTGGCTAAGAGTATTGAGATAGCTTATGAACTCTGCAATCTCTTTACCGTATATGATGTAGACATGGAAGTGCATGCTGATATCAATACCAACCCTCATTTTAAAAGTAACGATGCTCTTAAAGAAGCAATGGGGTATATTCTCGGAATGGGTTTTGCATTTAAAGCAAAACCCGAAGCTTTTGCAAGCAGCAGTTGCGCAAATAAGGTTGTGAACTGATCTATTAGAAAAACAAGATCAATTTCCTTTCACCGAAATAACATCTGAATTTTTGTGTGTGTTTGCCGATAATGAAGAGGCGGTCTTTTCGGGCGATACCGACTGAGTAGAAACATTATAGTTCAAACTTCTCTTCTTTGAGTCTTCATGGGCGAACGAAAAAGCTATAATGACTAAAATAAATAAAAGGCCCGCGATGTTCTTTTCAGATAAGATTTTCCTCATATTTCAACGGCTGAATCCGGTGCAAGATAACAGTTAATTTCCTCAATTCATATAGGTAAAAATCCCTTTTTATACACAGTTTAAACATTTGTGTTGAGAAGTTCTATATAATCTAATATCTCTTTTCTCCCATCTCCTTTTGTAGCGGAGCTAACAAAATGAACAGGCAGCTCCGTCCATGTTCGGGATAATGCTTTCATAAAATCACTCACGTTCCTGACCGTCGCCCCTGGTTTATTTTTATCTGATTTGGTAAAAACAATTGAAAATGGGATTTGCCACTCTCCTAACTTATTGATAAAGTCAATATCCTTTTTTTGTGGCTCGTGCCTGCTGTCAACTAATAAAAAAAGATTTGCCAGGTTTTCTCTTTGCCGTATATAATCATTGATCATCTTCTCCCACCCTTTCCGTTGCTTTTGAGAAACAACTGCAAAACCATAACCAGGAAGATCGACCAGGTACCATTTTGTTACCCCCTTTTCCGCTTTGCGGAGAAGGGTTGGGGATGAGGTGATCTCAAAATGATTGATCATTTGTGTTTTTCCTGGGTTAGCAGAAACCTTTGCCAGTTCCCGTTTATTGCAGAGCATATTGATAAGCGAAGATTTGCCCACATTGCTGCGGCCCAGAAACGCATACTCCGGCTTATCAGGCTTTGGACATTTATCAACCGAGGGACTGCTGATAATATATTTGGCGTCTTTGATCTCCATTAAGAGTGCAAGATAAGATATCAGGGAATGAAGCTGTATGATCAGGAAAATAGATTTTATTCATTCGTTTGCTGTGTAATCCCTTTTATTCTATCATCCTGGTAATAATGAAGATCGTTTTATTATTAGATTTATGTTTTTCCTCTTTGGTTCTGATGAGCCAGGAATGTAAGATTGAATTTTACTTAGTCAAAAGATTATCACATACGTTCGACAATCATCGAGGTGAGGTTTTAAACCTTTAAGAGGAGACTTAGGAAATAGCATTTTAGTAAATGACAGGGAAATAAAAAATTATCTAACAAAAACAGATACATTTAAATTTCATGAGACAATTGGATTAATTCAGGATCATCATTCAATAATTCTTGATTCAACCGCAATTATAAGATTAAAAGATATTACGCCGTCTATTTGTTGTGGGACACCCTTTGCAATTTTAGTGAATGGACAAATAATATATGGAGGGTATTTCTGGAATACTTTTTCTTCTTTCGGAAGCGATTGGATAACCGTACTCATATCTGAAAATCGATTGGATATCCTACGAAAGCTTCCAGATATGAGTTCAAGAGATTTAATTAATGATCCAAAAGAAAACAAATTGCTTTTTGATTGCTTGCTAAAAACTGACCGACTTATTGAAATGAGATAGTTGAATAGCGCACAGAACCCTGAACGGAGCGTCGCAACAAAAGCCAAATAGAATTCCCGCAGCCGGATCAAAAAACACCAAACCTCAAACATCAAACCTGAAACCATATTGACTTACCTTCGCAGCCGCAATGAATTCCCAATTTCCTCATGATGAAATAAAGCCTTTTGCTTCGGATAAGGCAAAGAAGCAACAGGTGGAAGAAATGTTTGACGGCATTGCTGCCCGTTACGACCTCATGAATCGCCTGTTTTCCGCCGGTATTGATATGAAATGGCGGAAAAAAACGATTGGTCTCCTGAAAAAACTTGAACCTAAAACCATATTGGATATGGCAACCGGGACAGCCGATATGGCCATACTTGCCTGCCGCCTCTTAAATCCGGAAAAAATAACCGGAATTGATCTTTCCGCCGAAATGCTCGACCTGGGAAGAAAAAAGATTGAAAAAGAAGGGTTTGCGAATAAAATTGAACTGCTAAAAGGTGACGGAGAGGCAATAAATTTTCCTGATAATTCGTTTGATGCGGTGACGGTGGCCTTTGGGGTCAGGAATTTCGAAAACCTGGATAACGGATTAAGAGAAATGCTGAGGGTGTTGAAACCCGGAGGCAAGCTTGTGATACTTGAATTTTCAAAACCAAATTGGGGATTCAAAAACCTATACAACCTGTATATGGGAATAGTGGCGCCGGAAGTGGCCCGCTGGTTCAGGCAGAATAAAGATGCGTACAGATATCTGAACAGGTCGTCAAATGCTTTTCCTGACCGCAATGATTTCACCACCATTTTAAACCGTGTTGGATTTTCCAATACCGAATGTAAACCGTTAAGCTTTGGAATATGTTGCATATACAGCGGAAGAAAGTTATAAAGCCCCTTACCCTATTCGCATTTGTTTTGCTGACCATTTCACCTGCATGGTCGCAAAAGGAAGAATATCAACTTGACCATGACGCCAAGCCATATTATTTTGGGATTACTCTTGGCGCAAATATTAGTCGTTTCCAGATAGAACAACATCCACGTTTTTTGCAGTATGATAGCGTATTGGAAATTTTACCGCTGAACTCTCCGGGTTTTCAGTTAGGATTAAACGCCACAGCAAGACTTACGAATCGTTTTGAAGTAAGGTTCAACCCACAACTCATGTTTACCGATCGCAGCATCACCTATAAGTTGAAATACAAAGATCCGTTCGATGGCTATGAACCCACGAAAAAGATCGAATCTGTGATCTTTTCTTTTCCTTTTCAATTAAAATTTAATAGTGACCGGATCGGGAACTTCCGGGTATATCTGCTTGGTGGAGTAAAAGCAGATATAGACCTCGCGGCCAATGCCCGTGCAAGACGTGCTGAAGACCTTGTGAAGTTGCAGAAATCAGATTATGGAATGGAATTCGGAATGGGTTTTAATTTCTATTTCCCGAGCTTCATTTTTTCCCCGGAAATAAAAGTGAGCAACGGTCTTCGCAATGTTCACAGTCGTGATGAAAATTTGAAATATTCAAATGTGATCGATCGTATTCAATCCCGGATGATCGTGTTTTCTATTCATTTGGAAGGATAGTTCCAATTGACAACATGCAATTGGCAAATATGCAAAATGTCTATTGTCCATTGCTTACTGCCTATTGCCCATTTTTCTTAACTAATTCCTTCTTCCGCCGTCAACAAATATTCTTTGCAGGTCCCTATCGTTATTGATTATTTTATAAAACTCTTCGACGTAAGCTACACATCTTGATTTTTCTTTTGAATTCAAATGCTCATTGTTCTTTATCAACCCGATTATCTTTTCTTTTTTATCATTAAATAGTTTAACAGCTACTTTCAACTCTTCCATTGTTCTTGGAAAACCACGGTTCAACCTCTCTCTTACACTGCTTATCTGGTCCTGTAATTGTTCATCGATCGTAGCATAAGGCGGATCTACAAAACCGCAAATATCAAAATCATAAGCAACGGTATAAGGTCTTACAGTCTTATCATCTTTTGGACCAATGAGTTTTATATTATGATAACTGGGCACAGACCAATCAGTATTTGCGATCAGGTATTCAAATAAAGTAACGATCGTCATCTGTTCCCTGTTTGTCTGTTCTGTGTTAAACGCGGTGCCTTCTATTTCCACCATATTGTTTCTTTTGGCCATATCATCTATATCTTCTATCAAAAAAGCATATTGAGTATACGGTTTCCTTTTTCCCGAAGCATCTTTAAATGAAACATTCATCAACCTTACCCGTAAGCTCATATCGGTAAGCTGGTTATAAATTTTGTAGGCTAAAAATTCTTTTACGACTAATTGTCCGGATTCATCGCCGGGGCTACAGCCATTCGTAAGCTTTAATTCTTTAAACTTATAGAAACGGGATGTGCTGTCTTCTCTAAAGTTGATTCTCATGCCTGGCATAAAACATGTTTCTCTCCTGAAATTTCCCCTGACTGTTGCTTTCATTTTTTCAGTAACTGTAGAGCCATCATTAAACGTCATTGTGATTGTGCCCGGTAAATATCTTCTTAATGCTTTCTTAGAAAGCAGATCTTTCAGATCCATTTCAATTGTGCCGTTGATTGTTGATTCTTCTTCAAAAAATTTTACTTTATCAACTTTCTGAGCTGATAATGGCAGGTAAAATACCGTCGTAATAAACAGGAGGAATGAAAAAAAATTTTTCATAAAAATAGCTTGTAGTGAAAAAAAGATTTTAAAGTTCGTATATAAATTTAAAACGTTTTTTCTTTCTGCCTTCCATTATTTCATTACTTCACTAATTACTTTTCCAATACTACCACCTGGCATTTGAATATGTAACAGGGCCGCCAATGTGGGAGCAATATCCGTCATATAGGTCTCCCGGTTTGTTTTGCCGGTCTTGATCCCCCAACCATACCAAAGCAAAGGAATATGCGCATCATAGGGATACCACATGCCATGAGTAGTTCCGGTACTTGAAAAACTTTCCATATAATTTGATTTTAAGATGATCTGAACATCACCACCCCTTGCAGGAAAGAAACCATTCTCGATCATCTCTTTTATTTTTCCAGGCAAAGGGATTTGTCCTATTTGTTTCAGATCAAAAGCCCTTGCTACAGCTTCTTGTTTTGAAAGAAAGGCAACAGAAAGATCCACAATTTCCTGCCGATTCAATTTCCGGTCTGCATTGATCACATTATTATTTAATACCAATTGATAATTGGAGATATTTAGCGCCAGGTTTCCCAGACCGTACTTATCTTTCAATTGCTGATTTAATTGTTCCAGGACAGCCCCCTGGCTGAGTGTGCCAGCAGGTATTTTATTTTCTTTCATAAATCCAGGAACGTGAGCCACCCCATGATCTGCTGAAAGAAAAATAGTGTATTGCCCCTGTCCTATTCTGGAATCAAGATAATTTAAAAACTCTCCAAGTTCTTTATCAAGACGGAGAAAATCATCTTCCTGCTCCATCGAGTTGGGACCATATCCATGACCGATGTAATCCGGCGATGAGAAACTTACCGCAAGAATATCCGTGATAGCATCAGCCCCTAACTTTTCTCCTTCAATAGCAGCTTTTGCCATCTCAATCGTAAAGCTATTGCCATGTGGTGTTGATGATATTACACCGTAATTTTTTCCAATAAATTTCTTCAGATCGTAAGGAAAGCCCGTACCAACACCTTTGGTTTCGTAAGGCTTGCTATCGGCGGTGCTTTGTGTATATGTATTTGATGGGTACATGGTATTCCAGCCTTGCTCATAATATTTGTCTACCAATTTTTTTGCATTCAGATCTTTTACCCATTGTGGCAGATCTGCCATATAATATGTGGAAGTGATCCATTTGCCTTCCTGGCTATCATACCAATATGCAGCATTAGCGCTATGGCCTGCGGGTAATATGCCTCCCCTATCTTTTATGGCGACGCCAATTACTTTACTTTGAAAATTTGTAGCAAGACGTAATTCATCGCATATCGTTGTTACAAGTAAATTTCTTGGACTTTGTAGCCCCATGTTTGTTGTGCTACCTACAGATTGCACAGTTTTATCTTCTGTACAATAAACATTACGTTGTTCTGCAACATCCCACCAAAAGTTACCGGCAATACCATGAATAGCGGGGACCGATCCGGTATAAATTGTGGTATGACCCGGTGCGGTAACTGTCGGTGTATACGGTATCAATGTATTTTCACAACTGAAACCCTGGTTCAGCATTCTTTTAAAACCACCATTAGCAGCATATCGATCATAATAACGATAGAGATAATCCCACCGCATTTGGTCAATTGTAATTCCAACAACAAGCCTGGGTCGTTGAAGGGTTTCTCCAGCAGTTCCGGATTGAGCAATAGAAGTAATAAAAACAAATTGGGAAAGGATAATCGAATAGATCCGCTGCATAAAGCCTTGTTTTGATAAAGATAGGGGAAATGAGAATATGGTTGCAGACGGTTGACTACTGCAAATAGTTGGCTTTTATAGAACTAATTTTTCTTTAAAAGTCAAACTCCCTTCGATGCATATTCCATCGGATACCAAAAGAGACAACGGTTGTTGAAGTGGAAAGAGAGCTGTTCGATGGCACGTCAAATTTTCGAGTGGTCAGGGAACCTTCTATAAATAAATTTTCCTTCAACTCATACGAAAGCAGGAAGGATAAGAGTGTAGTGGATGATTCAATACCGGAAACTATCACATATCCATAATCACCCTGGCGCGGCGGCGATGTGTTTGGTAAAAAAATATTGCTTCCGAAACTGCGGCTGCCGGTATCTAACCCCTGTTTCCAAAACATTGCTTTTGCAAGTACGGTCCACTTTGGCGCCGGTTGATAGCGCAATAGGCCGATCGTTTCACTAAAGTTAGCTCCAAGCGGATGTGCCATTGGCTGGTTATAATGTGTATAGTTTGCCACTGAATCACGATGCGAATAAGTAAAAGGTCTTACCCGATTGTATTCCAATTGCAGGTCAAGATTTTTTATGCCAAGTGCGTTGACATATTTAGCGCCAACCTGCAATCCCCATTTATTAGCCCACCAGGTATCATCGTCTTTTATCTGTTGAAAATTAAATTCATCAAGCAGGAATTGTCCATAAAGTTGTACTTGTTTTAATAAGTTTAATTTAAAATCGATCCCGGCTACTGAGTTATCATAACTACCGTTTTGTTGTTCCATGGAACGATAAAAAATGATCGGGTTCAGGTAACTAAACTCAAAATGATCCGTGCGGCCAAACATTACACCTTCAAACAAACCGATATTAAGCTTCTTTGTCACATTCACATCAAGATGATGAAATGCTGCATACTTTTTTCCAAGCAAACGATCAGGCCCCCGGGGTTCTGTTTGTACCAATTCCATAAACAGGTTTTGATAGTTGAACTTCCAGATCCTTGTATTCAACTTTAGAAAAAGAGTATTGTTACCAAAATCACTCAAGAATAAACTGCGATAACCGTTGCCAATGAAATTCCGGTCATAACCAAAAGCAACATCGATATATTTGGTAACATTAAAAGTGAAATAACCTCTTGCATCAAAATAATCGTAGCCCGTTCCTTTAAAATTTTTATAATACCCAGCGCCGGGCACCGATTGAAATTTATCTTCCCATGCTTGTACGTACAATGGATCTCTTTCCTGGTTATCCAAAATAGATGCAGCAAATCCAATTTTATTTGCAATACGACCACGAATACTCACACCCCTTGAATTCAGGAAAAGAGTTTCATCATTATCACTTTCCTTCATGTATTTAAATTGAATGATAGGATTAATGACCAGGTCAAAATCTTTTACATGAACCTCATATAAATTCGCAGGAGTTGTATAAAACGGACCAATATGCTTTTTACTTTTTACTATAATACGTTGCGAGTCGGGTAAGTATTCAATATTATTTAAGTAAATGCGCTGCAGGTTATATTCATCAGTTTTTGACAATTTAACTCCCGGATGTTGTTGCTTAAAACCCATAACACCTCTGACCACTTGCAACCTGTTAAATGGCTTTGTTTTGGAAAAATTAAGAATAGAATCTTTTTGACCAAGAATTTCCAATCTTTCAATTAAGATATTTTCCTTAGCACCTTGTGGCAAATATGTATTTTGCGCAAGACCAGCATTCGAAAAAATAGTAACAAGTAGGAGGGCACATAAACACCCCTTTAGGGGACGGGGGTTAATTTGTTTAAATTGCATGGGTATTGGTTTTTCAACGATAAATTGGCAACAAGATATGCAAAATTACCTGATTAAGAATGTACAGGTTGTAAATGAAGGAAGAATAATTACATCAGATGTATTAATTAAAAATGGTCGCATTGAAAAAGTTGGGGAATTAATTACTCAGGCCAATTCTGGTGTGAAAGAAATAAATGGAGAAGGAAAATATCTGTTACCCGGCGCTATCGATGACCAGGTTCATTTTCGTGAACCGGGATTAACACACAAAGCAACAATTTATACAGAGGCAAAAGCAGCCGTGGCTGGTGGTGTTACAAGTTATATGGAAATGCCTAATACAATTCCCAATGCGCTTACACAGGAATTATTGGAAGATAAATATACGATCGCTTCAAAAACTTCATTGGCCAATTATTCCTTTTTTATGGGTACCAGCAATAATAATGCTGATGAAGTTTTAAAAACAAATGATAAACGAAAAAATGTTTGTGGTATAAAAATTTTTATGGGATCATCTACCGGAAACATGCTGGTGGACAGTCCGAATACATTGGATAAGATTTTCCGGGAAAGCGAAGTATTGATCGCTACCCATTGTGAAGATGAACGGATCATAAAAGAAAATTTAGAAAAAATAAAAAAAGAGAACAGGGACCTTACAGCAGCCGATCACCCAATTATAAGAAATGAAGAGGCTTGTTATGAATCATCCTTGCTGGCAATACAGATTGCAAAAAAATATAACACACGGTTGCACATCCTGCATATTTCTACTGAAAAAGAAGTATTGCTTTTCACAGACATGTTTCCTTTAAAAGAAAAAAGAATTACTGCCGAAGTTTGTGTGCATCATCTTCATTACACCAGTAATGATTATGCAAGACTTGGCAATAAGATAAAATGCAACCCGGCAATTAAAGCTCCCCATAATCGTGAAGGGCTTTGGAAAGCACTGCTGGATGATCGTCTTGATGTGATCGCCACCGATCATGCGCCGCATACGTTTGAGGAAAAGAATGAACCTTATGAAAAAGCACATGCGGGTTTGCCATTGGTGCAGCATTCCATATTATTAATGCTTCATTATTATAGACAGGGAAAGATCAGTTTAGAAAAAATTGCAGAAAAAATGAGTCATGCCGTGGCAGATTGTTTTCAAATAAAAGACAGGGGTCATATTCGTGAAGGATATTTTGCCGACCTGGTTTTGATAGATATGAAGCAGCAAACAAAAGTTTCAAAAGAAAATATTTTATATAAATGTGGATGGAGTCCATTGGAGGGTATTGAATTCCCTGCAACCATCACACATACATTTGTTAATGGGCATTTGGTTTATGGAAACAATAGCTTTGATGAATCTCAAATGGGAATGCGACTTTCGTTCGATCGATAAGCACCAAAATACAAATGACAAATTACAAATAAGTCTCAGTTGGAGGAAAAAATAAGATCTATGTTCCAGCAATTCTTAAAAAAAGAGAAGGTAGCTAAAATTCTGATTTCTTATTCTTGATTTATTTGATGCTTGTAAGTTGTATTTTGGAATTTTAATTAATTATGCATCTTGACGCGACAACATATAATGATATTTCCGTCTTTCACCAGGAAGAAGAATTTTCAATTTTTCATAAGCTGAATTTTACAAGAACCGTTTATGGTAAAGAATGGCTTCGCCATTTTTTTTCTGAGCCACATCACGACCTGAAAAAGATATTAGGTACCCAAAAAATAATCCGGACATTAAAAGAACACCTGGATGATTGGCCAACTGAGATCACCAATGGCACTTTATTAGTCATTGAAAAATATCTTGATTACAATATCGATCCTCTTCCGCAGGATCCGAATCCTTTTACTACATGGACATATAAAACTTTTCATCTGGAAGATTACCGGATGGTAAAATACTCTGTAGGTCATTGCGCAGATTTTTTCAGGGGACTAAAAAACCTGGTGGATCTTTTTAGCCAGCAGGAACTACCTGCTTTTTTTAAAATTTATATTGAACGTGCAGAACAATTATTAAGAGAACCACCACTTGCAAAAATTTCTTCATCAGGACCTGGTGAAAGATTTACGCCAATGCAGAGTCTTTATTTTGGGTATCATATTCGCAACCGGTATAAAAATGATACCATCGAATTATTGGAGATTTTCGGAAGATTAGATGCATGGTATTCGATGGCGTTAGCAATGAAAAATTTTGATCTTCACTTTCCCGAATTCATCGAGCTGGATAAGCCAACAGTAAATGCGAAGGGCCTCTATCATTTATTGTTAAAGCATCCGGTGTCTTACGATCTCGAGCTAA
>DASUTO010000426.1:0-6369 GCA_036374555.1 Chitinophagaceae bacterium | reverse complement strand
AATTCTTTGCAATCATTAACAAATGGAGTTGTAAAAAGTTTCCGTGTTTATGTATCAGCACAAAACATCCTGACATTTACGAATTACAGCGGTTATGACCCGGAAGTTGGTAACAGAACGCCCAATAATTCATTGACCAATGGTATTGACTATTTTAGTTATCCTCAGCCAAAGTCTTTCCAGATCGGTATCCAGGCGGGGTTTTAAAAATTAGAAATCTATCAATTCTAAAATCTTGAAATATGAAATTGAATATATATAAAAGGGTAATTGCAGTTCTCCTGGCTTTTTCCAGTATTGTTGCATGCACTGACAAACTCGATGTTTTCGATGAAAACAATCCAACAACACAAAGCTATTTTAAGACAGCACTGGAATTGCAGAACGGTGTAAATGCCATTTACTCTACTTTACGTTCAGCAAACCTTGTTGGCCGGGAATGGTTCTTCACCCACGATATGCGTGGTGGCGAATGTGCCTCCGGCGGATCTCAGTTAGAAGCTCCGAGAGCAGAGTTGCTGAAACAATCCTCACCAGCTCCATCTAATTCAGTAATGACAAGCGTATGGAATGGCTGTTATCAAATGATCAACAGGGCAAACCTTGTAATTTCCAAGGCACCCGGAATTACAGACAACACAACACTAAGGGACCGCCTGGTTGGAGAAGCCAAATTCTTAAGAGCCTGGGCTTATTTTGAATTGGTATCTCAGTGGGGTGATGTTCCTGTTTATACCGAGCCTATCACTTCATCAACGGAATTCAAAGGAAAATCACCTGCTGCTGATATTTATACTCTCATTATAAGTGACGTTACTGATGCAGTTGCAAAATTACCAGCAAATTATAGCTCTGCAGACCGTGGAAGGGCAACAAAGGGAGCAGCGAATACTTTACTGGGAAAAGTTCAAATGCAAAAAGGTGATTATGCCGCAGCAAAAACTGCTTTACTCCAGGTGTATGGCCAATACTCATTAGTAAATTTCTTATGGAATTTTGATGGTGATATAAAGAGCGACGGTGGTCAACTAATTACAGCTGGACACGAATTTAATGCTGAGTCTATTTTTGAAGTGGTATTTGTTGATAAAGGCGATAATAATTTCAACTGGGGTTATGTTGGCGAAGGTTCTACAAGCCCTATGAGTGGTGTACGCAACCAGGAGTATGGAATTACCTGGGGAAACGTGATTCCATCTGACCGTCTTTTGAACGAATTCGAGGCCGGTGATCCGAGATATACTATGACCTTTTATGAAGAAGGTGATCAAATTCTCACCGCCCCTGGTGCGGTCAATAATATTGATGCTTTACCGCCGCCTGTAACGCTTACACCAGCAATGATGAACATTGCCGCAAGCACAAAAGGCGGCGTAACCAAGAAGCGATTTTTCCGTAAGTATAATATCTATGAATATGTAAGATCTGGTTTCCATCCAGGTGGTGTAAACCAGCGGGTGTATCGCTATGCTGATGTGTTACTCATGTTGGCAGAATGTGAAGCGGAAGCAGGAACACCTGCACAGGCAGCCGTTTATATTAATCAAGTACGCAGTCGGGTTGGTGTAGCTATGCCTCCAATTACATTAACCACAAAGAATGATGCATTGAAAGCGGTAATGCATGAAAGAGCTGTCGAACTGTGTGCTGAGGAAATGGCCAGCATTGATATTTTGCGTTGGAGGAAGAAAGGATACTACCCTACCATTACAACGGATCCGGTACCCGGGCAGGTTAGTTTATTCCCAATACCTGCAAGTGAAATTTCTGCAAATCCATTGGTGAGATAGATCGATACTATATTTTCTGAATAGAGGCTATTGAATAGCCTCTATTTTTTTGTCAAATTTGTTTATGGTAAATCAGGCTGCAGGATCGTTAATCTTATGTCATTGCATTTATTTAAAATATAATTTACATCCTGTATGAAAAAGCAATGTACTTTTTGTATTTCTTTTATTACTGCTATCATTTTTTTTGTTTCATGTGGTCAAAAGCAAAAAGGCTCGTTGTTTACAAAATTGAGGTCGAATGAATCCGGCATTCGTTTCAGCAATGACATCCATGATAACGATACTTCCTACTCCTTTATCAATGAATTTGGATATATGGGTGGCGGTATTGGAATAGGGGATTTTAATAATGATGGGTTAAAGGATATTTATTTTAGTGGGAACCAGGTAAGCTCAAGGCTTTACCTCAACAAAGGCAATAATAAATTTGATGATATAACTGAAGGGGCAGGCGTTGGTACGAACGTATGGGCAACAGGAGTAAGCATAGCTGATGTGAATAGTGATGGCTATGATGATATTTATGTTTGCGTGTTTGGAAAAGACCTTGTGCACCGCGAAAAGAATCTTTTATTTATTAATCAGCATGACCTGACATTTAAGGAGCAGTCAGCAGAGTATGGCCTGGCCAATACCGGTTATTCAACCCAAGCCGTTTTTTTTGATTATGATAAGGATGGCGACCTGGATATGTACCTTGCTAATTATTTGCTGAGCGATCGGAATGCGAATACCATTTATCCCCGTGATCATAGTGGCTTTTCTCCGGCCAACGACAAATTGTATCGCAACGATGGCGATTCTGCAGAAGCAGGACATCCTTTTTTTTCCGATGTGACCCTGCAGGCTGGTATTAAAGAAGACGGATATGGCCTGGGTTTATCGGTAAGCGACTTTAATAATGATGGATGGCCTGATATTTATGTGGCAAATGATTTTTTATCCAATGATGAGTTATGGCTGAATAATCATAATGGTACATTCACCAATTGCATTAGCCAATCACTGCAACACCAGGCCTATTCAAGCATGGGGTCCGATGCTGCAGATATAAATAATGATGGATTGCCTGACATTGTTACATTAGATATGCTGCCTGAATCCAATGAAAGAAAGAAGACTTCTTTTTCTTTTATGAATTACGAACGTTACCAGGCTGAGCGGGAAATGGGATATGAACCGGAGTTCATGAGAAATATGCTGCAACTGAACAATGGTAATTACCCTGATGGCGACAACCGTATTCCTTTTTTCAGCGAAATAGGCCAGTTAGCAGGCATCCAGGCAACGGATTGGAGTTGGAGTGTATTGCTGGCAGATTTTGATAATGATGGATGGAAAGATATGCATATCACTAACGGCATCGGCAGGGATTTTATCAATGCCGATTTTCTTGAATTCAGCAATCAAATTTTTAACAATAATCAATCAGGAAAAGAACAACAGGCTGCCATCACGAAAAGACTTGCTTCGCTTAAACACGTAGAACTGTCTAATTATCTATACCTGAACAAGCATGACCTGACATTTATAAATTCATCTGAGCTTGCAGGTATTGATGAACCTTCCATGTCAAACGGATCTGCTTATGCAGATATTGATAATGATGGCGATCTTGATCTTATTGTGAATAATATTAATAAGGAAGCTTATGTTTTTATTAATAATACTATTCATAAAGAAAAGCCATCGGCTTCTCATTATTTAGCCATTAATCTTGCAGGAGACAGTCTGAACAGAAAGGGATTTGGCGCAAAGATTTTTTTATATAATAATGATAGTATACAGGCACTGGAACAAAATCCTGTCCGTGGTTATTTTTCATCAGTGGATCAGCAATTACTTTTTGGTTTAGGGAAGCATGATCATGTTGATTCGCTAATTGTAATTTGGCCAAATAACAAAAAGCAAGCCCTGACGAATGTTGCTGTCGATACCGTTCTTACGCTATCGATTCAAAATGCAAACGAAACCGCATCCGAAAATGGTTTCCAGGATGAAAAACTTTTTTCCGATGTCACGTCTTTATCCGGTATCGCTTACAAGCATCAGGAGAATACATTCAATGATTTTGCGCTTCAAAGATTGTTACCGCAAAAATATTCGCAGTTAGGGCCTTTCATAACCACTGGTGATATTAATAGTGATGGCCTTGCTGATTTCTTTATCGGAGGCGGCTTTAATTTTTCGGGAAAGATTTTCAGACAACCAGAAACAGGTCAGTTCAGTTCAAAGAATCTTATTGACAGTATCAAACTGGAAGAGGACATGGATTGTATTTTGTTTGATGCGGATAATGATGGCGACAATGATTTGTTTGTTACAAATGGGGATGTTCAATATGATGAGGGTTCTGACCATTACAGGGCACGTTTATATCTTAATGATAGTAAAGGAAATTTTAGTTTGCAAAAAAACGCTATACCTGCATCAATAAAAACGATTGCAGGCTGTGTGGCCCAAGGAGACTATGATAGTGATGGCGATCTGGACCTTTTCATTGGTGGAAGGGTTTCTAAAAGCTATCCTGTTCAGCCAGAAAGTTTTTTATTAGAGAACAACAATGGCATTTTTACCGATGTAACAGAAAAGGTCAACCCGGCGCTGCAGCGCCCGGGGATGATCACTTCTGCTGTCTGGACAGATTTTGATAACGATAAACGACCCGATCTTGTGATTGCAGGTGAGTGGATGCCGGTGCGGTTTTTTAAAAATGTCAACGGGAGTTTAAAAGAAATAACTGATCACACAGGATTAACATCAAATAACGGGATGTGGCGAAGTCTTATCGCCGCAGATTATGACAACGATGGCGATATGGATCTAATAGCTGGCAATCTTGGATTGAATTGCGAATACCAGGCGAGTGCTGATGAACCAATGCAATTGTTCGCATCGGATATCGATGACAATGGAACCATAGATCCGGTTTTTTTCTATTACATAAAAGATAACGACGGCCAAAAAAAATTATTTCCCGGTATAAGCAGGTCGACGCTCGCAAGCCAGGTTCCTTCTATTAAGAAAAAATTTTTATTTAACAGCAATTATGCACATGCCACCCTTGACGATGTTTTTATAGGAAAACCGAAAGATAAGACGTTACAGTTTAGTTGCAACGAAACCAGAAGCTGCTATTTTGAAAACGCCGGCAACGGAAAGTTTATCAAACATTTTTTGCCGGTGGAAGCCCAGTTTGCGCCAGTGAATGCGATTGTATGTGATGACCTGGATAATGATGGTTACAAGGATCTGCTTTTAGCCGGCAATGAATATCAAACAGAAGTAATGACGGGAAGATATGATGCATCTTATGGCTGTTTCCTGAAAGGAAATAATAAAAAACAATTCATTCCCGTTCCACCAGTTCAAAGCGGTTTTATACTAAAGGGTGATGTGAAAGATATGGCCATTATTCGCATGCAAGACGGTAGAAAAATGATTCTTGCTGCTGTCAACAATGATTCTTTGCGGGTATTCAATATTAAAAATTACTCCATAAAGCAAATTGCAAAGCAATCACATTAAAAGTGTAAGCAAATAATTAAGTTTCAATTTTTTTAACAGGAACACTGAAAACATTATCTTCGCTTTTTAATGAGCCTCTCTACCAGACACCTTCTTGGTATAAAAGACCTGACAGTTGACGATATTTCCCTTATTTTAAAAACGGCAGAACAATTCAAGGAAGTTTTGCAACGACCTGTAAAAAAGGTTCCTTCGTTGCGTGATGTTACGATCGTTAATCTATTTTATGAGAATTCGACCCGGACAAGGTTCTCATTTGAGCTTGCTGAAAAAAGATTAAGCGCCGACACCATCAACTTTGCCGTTTCGGGATCTTCTGCGGCAAAGGGCGAAACCTTACTCGATACAGTAAGAAATATTTTATCGATGAAGGTGGACATGGTAGTGATGCGGCATAGTGCAAGCGGTGCGCCGCATTTTTTGGCAAAACATATTCCGGCTGCAATCATAAATGCAGGTGACGGAATCAACGAACATCCGACACAAGGGTTATTGGATGCATTTTCAATGAAAGAAAAATTAGGAAAACTGGAAGGATTAAAAGTGGCAATCATTGGAGATATTATGCACAGCCGTGTGGCGATGAGTAATATTTACCTGTTAAATAAAATGGGAGCAAAGGTCACTGTATGTGGTCCGCCAACATTGATACCAAAATATATGCGTGAATCATTTGATGTCGAAGTTAATTACGATATTAAAGAAACATTGGAATGGTGTGATGTGGCAAATGTTTTACGAATACAATTAGAAAGACAAAACCAGGTTTTGTTTTCCTCGTTGCGTGAATACAATATTGCTTACGGTGTAAAAAGAAAATTGCTTGACAATTTAAGTAAAGAGATCGTCGTGATGCACCCGGGCCCGATAAACAGGGGAGTGGAACTTGATAGTGATGTTGCCGACAGCAAACAGTCAATAATATTGCAGCAGGTGGAGAATGGCGTAGCTGTTAGAATGGCCGTGTTATATTTACTTTCCGGAAGAAATCCCGGGAATAATTAGTAATTATTAATTAATAATAATTAGCTTGTCATCGCTAATAACT
>DASUTO010000425.1:0-4223 GCA_036374555.1 Chitinophagaceae bacterium | reverse complement strand
ATTTATTACCCAAGTCCGGGTTCACTTTTAGTGCAATACCACCAAAATTTAAAGGAGTTGGAACATTTCCAGTAAGAGCAATGGCAAAACTGTATGGAATTTGATGCAAGACCCGATCGGCGATAAAATTATTTCAATTTGGATTTACCAAGAAAGCCATTAACATCCACCCAGTGCATGAATGCATCGAACCAACGATTACTGGTTCGATTGGGATTACCCAGGCCGAAACCATGTCCGCCATTTTGATAAAGATGAAACTCAACCGGTATGCCTGCTTTGAACCAGGAATCAACAACACCAAACTGGCCCCTGAAAAGAAAATCATCAGTTGCAATAACATTGAACATAGGCGGAGCATTTTTTGGCACAGTTACAGGATGCTGAGGCCGCATACAATATGATCGTGAAAAATGCTGCGAAGTGGGGCATCGACACCAACAGAATAGGCATGATCGGTTTTTCAGCAGGGGCAGGTCTCACTATGCATTGCACAATGAACTCTAAGATCATGAAATTAGCTTTCATTGGACCTATCTATGGTGGTATGGGGCCCGTAACAGTTCCAAAAAATGCTCCGCCTATGTTCAATGTTATTGCAACTGATGATTTTCTTTTCAGGGGACAATTTGGTGTTATTGATTCCTGGTTCAAAGCAGGCATCCCGGTTGAGTTTCATCTTTATCAAAACGGCGGACATGGTTTCGGCCTGGGTAATCCCAATCGAACCAGTAATCGTTGGTTCGATGCATTCATGCACTGGCTGGACGTTAATAAATTTCTTGCGAAGTCCAAATAGAAATAATTTTATCTACAATCGGGTCTCGCATCAAATTCCATACAGTTTTGCCATTGCTCTTACTGGAAATGTTCCAACTCCTTTAAATTTTGGTGGTATTGCACTAAAAGTGAACCCGGACTTGGGTAATAAATTTAGGTTGCATAAATGTTCAACTATCAATATTTCTGCGCCTAAAAGTGTTGTATGAACAGGTCTTGTCTTTCCCAATGTACTGTCAATATTATGAGAGTCAATGCCAACTAATTTAACACTGCAATCTCTCAAATACGTCGCTGCCCCTTCTGTCAAATAAGGGTGATTTTCATAATACTTTTCCGTATTCCAATTTATATCCCAACCTGTATGAATTAAAACCGCTCTATTTCTGATTTCGTTATTTTTTAAATGCTCTTCTGTTATTTCCAATGTTTCTGCAAACGGAACACTAATTACAATTGCATCAAGGTCAGTAAAAAATTCTAAGCCAACTTCTGAAAGGTCCTTTCCATTCTCGAACCTATGAAATGGACAGTCAATATAAGTTCCTGTATTCGACACCATTTCAATTTTCCCAATTTGAAATTCTGTTCCTTCAGCATAAAACTTTTTTGAGTTTTCTCTGCTCAAATAGTCGCAAATAACAGGTGCTGGCAAACCTTTGTAAGTTATAAGTCCGTGCTCGATTGTATGGCTCAAATCAATTAATAAATCTGTCTGGATTTTTTTATTGACGGGGTTTCTCTTTTGAGTTTCGCTAATTATTTTACTCACTCTTTATTTGATTTTATTTTTGTCTGCCAAAGTTAATTTCTTTCAGCACAGTTCGAAGGTCACTCAGGCATGACGCATAACACCATGCTTTACGCAAGTTCTTGTACAGAAAGTTAATGATTTCCAATTGTAAGTTGTTCAGAATAAATAAATGCATTTCAATTTTGCATGCCGTGATGCGTGTCTTCACGCATCACCATCATGATATTTGTTCCGATGCGTGGGGACACGAACCAAGGCTGAAAATTATTTAAGGTGATATTCTTTCTCCAGGTACATTAACAATTCTTCAGCGGACCTTTTTAATTTTTGAAGCAATTGCAAAATTCCCGTACGACTGCCATTCATTTGCACAGCATAAAAGCCAAGTTGATTCAATGTGGTTAAATCATATGTAAGCAATCGCAAATTGCCTGGTATTCTTGCTACAGAATTATCAGGATTAATTTGAGATCGGTATACAGATTGATCCATGACTTTTGAAGCCACTTCTTTAAATGCCACATTCTCGTCACTAAATATTTCCTCGATCTTTCGTAATTCAGGAAATTCTGAATAGTATTTCATTATTCGATTGGATGTTTCCTGGTCGTGAATTAGCCGAAAGCCTCCTGAATTTTTTAGCTGATCAATGGTTCTGTTGTTATTTACCAGCGGTGTTAGTCGTACACCTAACCTGGCCGTATAATAAATAGACTCGCCGTGTTTTCTGGCCAAATCGGGTGATTGCAATAAAAAACTTAATGAATCAAAATATATTATTCCGGTTTTGACATACTCAATTTGTTTTGATATGCTAATCGTATCATCTTTCAGATCTGACACAAGGGAACTGATAAATTGTTCTTCCCTGTCTTTTTCAATCTTATGCTCTAGTTGATATTCAGCTAAAAAACCACAGAACACAGCAAGAAATAACATTAAGAATTCCCAGAAATAATGTGTCCATTTTTTTCTTTCGGTGTGGGCATGGTGATGAACTTCCATAATTGTTGGTGCTTGTTATGAACAGGAAGTTAATTTATTTTCTGTTGTTATGTGTAGAATTACGCCTTACTAAAATGAGACTGTATAATATCCCTCCCGACTAAGTTCGGTTACTTTAAAAATTCCTGGTGCCCATAACTGATAATGCGGGTAATTTTCCACGTTCCATTTTCATTCTGCCAAACCTGGACAAATTTAGCTTCGCTGCTTAACTTCTCCTGTTGCCCTTTCTCAGTAGCATAGAACCGGTGAATGCCGGTTTCTACCGCACCATAATTACTGATTGGGTAAACTTCCAACGTTTCCCATACGAGTTCTCTTCTTAGTTTTCGTTCGCTCGCAAATGACCTTGTAAAAGCATCAATGTTTTGAGTATAGTTAGTCACACCGCCTAAGTCATGATAAAACTCAAGTTGATCAGATAGGAAAGATCTCAACTTATCAAGTTCTTTAGTATTAAAAGCATTAAAGAACATGCTATCCAGGTAAGCAATGCTGTCGTGTAATTCTTTATCCACAGGTGAATATGCCCTCACCGGTGAGGCTGGATCTTTATTTGATTTTTTACAAGAAGTAATAAATACCGTTGTTATCAAAAGAAAGAATGTAAATGCCCTGCTAATTTTCATACTGCGCTGGATTTATTTTAAAAGAACGCAATTTCAGTGCCTGGATCCAACTTTCAGCTTTACGTAAGCACAGGAAGTTAATGATTTCCGTTTGCAAGTTGTCTCTCAAATAAGTTGTTTTGGCTTTGGGGTAGGCCCTGGGTGGACGAACGCAAAGAATATCCTGGCGTCTTTACGAGAAAATAAGTTATCCGTCCATTAACGCAGCATCGCCTTCGCTTATCCGCTTACCAACATGATCAAAAAATTCTTCATCAACTTTGATCCGGTTCATTTCTCATCCCGATAGCTATCGGGACGGGCCTGCTACAAACCGTCAAGCGAAATGTGCATAAATGAAATTATTTTTCTCATATGGTTCTATTTTTATTGCTGTTGCTTTATTCATTTATGTTGTACTGGCTGTGGGCAAGACCCTGGACGGAAGGAATTTTATAAACACACTGTTAGCGGTTTGTGCTACTGTTTGCAGTCATTGCTTCTATAACGTGTATTTCGTTTCCATCAGGGTCTTTTATCATGATAGTTTTCGCACCGTAGGGCATTCTGTCAATAATCGGCTGCTTGTATTTGCCTGATTTGTAATCGCTGCTCACTTCCATAAGCCTCTTCAGAAAAGCATCCATAGAAATTACCATAAAACCGAAGTGTACAAAACCTACAAGTCCTGGTGCTGAAGGTACGTTACTGATAACTTTAGTGGTGTCGTTGACCCACTGTGATAAATGGAGTTCAGTACCCTCACCAACTCTCAACCATTTTACAATGTATTGAGGGCTTGGAGGAAACGGATACGGTAGAGTGTCTGCCTGAAAGACTTTGGTGTAAAAAGCTACACTACTTTCCAAATTCCGTACATCCAATAGAGTATGGTTATACCAAGCAGTACTTTTTTGTGCAATCGCAAGGGATGCGATAAAGAAAAGGAATAGAAGGAGGAAAGACTTTTTCATTGGTTTATATTTTTCTTACAAAGTGAAGAAGAAAGAAAGCATGACCGCTAACTCGCCGTTTTGCGAAAGTTTTGCAGAGGAAGTTAATTCATTTTCAGTTGT
>DASUTO010000424.1:0-5838 GCA_036374555.1 Chitinophagaceae bacterium | reverse complement strand
GATAAAAGATTTATTTTATTGAAGGCTACGGACAGTGAGGGTATTTTCCTTCTAAAAGTGTATAAACCGACTATGACCAGGATTATGCAGATCAAGAGATTATAATTCTGTTGAAACTACGTCATACAATGCCCTTTTTTCAAGAAATTGTTGCCCTCTAATAGGCATTACTAACTGGCATCGGAGGAATTTGTTTAAGCCAATTGAGAACAGAGATCTCGCTTTTCGCATCAACCGGCAATTGATTCATAAGTCTGTCTTCAATTTTAAGACCCATATTTATTGTAAATCCTTCTATCAACGAAGCATACAGATTTAGAATAAACAGTAATTGATTACCGTTGTACCGGTTAAAAAGACGACGGCTGGCGTCGCCTGTAAAAGTTGCCTCATTTATCCACGTATAATTATAGGCGCTTAGATGTTCTTTTAAGAAATGCATTTTTCAAGGTAAGCTTTAATTGTTGCATCCGCCGGAATACTTTTGAACCCGTCATTTTCTTTTAATTATTGCCGTTTATACAAAATGCAAGTTGGATTGGCAAACTTCCCTTTGTAATAATTATTTTCCCATAATTCTTATTCATAAAATTGCTTCAATTAATAAAGTAAAAAATGAAAGCGGTTATTTTGATCTTTGTTGTTATGAACTTCTCTTGCGATCAAACCAGCAATCAGAAGATCAACATAGATTATTTTGGACAAAAGCCGCCGGCTGACAGTGCAGAACTTTTTGCACCCGGCATTATCAGCACTGGTTCTTTTGAACATAGTGCACCAGCTTTTTCACCTGATGGTAAAACCGTGGTTTGGGCAGTTATGGAAATGCCTTCCTATCATACCATTCTTTTAGAAATGAATTACGGGAATGGCAAATGGTCATCTCCACATTCGCCTTTATTTAGCGATACTACGGCCAATGCTGTATATCCTTCTTTTTCACCAGATGGAAAGTATCTATATTTTAGTTCAGACAGGAAGACAAGCATGAACGATACGAGTATAAAAGGTAACAGGCTTTGGAAAGTGGAAAAAAATGAGAATGGCTGGGCTGTTCCAATGCTATTGGATACAGTTGTTTCAAAAGGAGGTGAATATGCTTCATCGGTAGCTGAAAATGGTAATTTGTATTTTACCTATGGTCCCTACCGGTCGCCTGACTGGAATATTTATATGTCCGAGAAAAAAAATAACAAATTTTCAAAACCAACCAGGCTCTCTATCAACAGCACCGGGTATGAAGATGGCCCTTTCGTTTCACCAGTTGAGAGTTATATGATCTTTGAATCTGATAGTGGTGAAAATATAAAAGGCGGCACCGACCTGTTTATTTGTTTCAAAAATAAAGATGGCCAATGGGGTAAACCAAAAAACATGGGTTCAAAAATAAACACTTCATCTTTTGAAAGATTTGCAAGAGTATCGCCTGATGATAAATATTTATTTTTTGGCAGCAACAGGAACCAAACCGAAAAGCAGCGAGGCTTTGATATATTCTGGATCGATGCCGGAATTATTGAAGAGTTAAAAAGAGATACTGATTCACGTTAATTGGTCCTGGCAACACAGTAGACGATAACCGTGGATTGAATTTATTTTCAAATTTTCATGTAGCTTAGTCCGAATGGATATTGCAGCAATCAAACAGGCACAACAACGGATCAAACCGTACGTCAAACGAACAACACTTGAACGCAGTGAAACGCTTAGCAAATATTTAGGAACAAATGTCTTTGTCAAATATGAACTCTTTCAAAAAACTGGCTCGTTCAAAGTTCGCGGAGCTTTTAATAAACTATTGAGCTTGTCAGCAGAAGAAAGAAAAAGGGGCGTGGTGGCTATCAGCGGTGGCAATCATGCACAGGCTATTGCTTATGCATCGAATGTTTTAGATGTTGATGCAGTTGTATTAATGCCACAAACTACTCCGCAGAATTATTTAGAAGCGACACGCAATTACGGCGCAACAGTTGATCTGCAACCAACGATCCAGGATGCGTTTAAAAAAATAAAAGAGTATGAAGCGCAGGGAAGAGTATTTGTTCATCCATTTGATGATCCATTGGTGATGGCAGGACAAGGAACTCTTGGGATAGAGATCATGGAAGATCTGCCCGGAACAACGGATATTATTATTAGTATCGGTGGTGGAGGGTTTGAAGGTGGCGTAAGCACTGCGGTAAAAGCAATGAAACCCGAAGTAAGGATATGGGGTGTGGAAACCGTCGGTGCAGATTGTATGTCGCAGGCACTTAAAGCCGGGCACCCTGTTGAACTTCCTGCCATTACTTCCATTGCAAAAACATTAGGTGCTCCTTCTGTTTCTGCTCAAACTTTAGCATTGGCCCAGGAACATTTGGAAGAAGTGATCGTTGTAACTGATGGCGAAGCAGTTCAACACTTGAAATTTATTCTTGAGCGGTTGAAAGTTTTAACGGAGCCGGCTGCTTCCTGTACATTGTCTGCTGCTTTACGTTTAAAAGATCGATTTACGAAGGATAACAATTTGGTATTGATCTTTTGTGGCGGTAATCTTTCTGTTACTGATCTGTGTAAATATATTAACCAGGTTTGATATGCTCAGCTTTTGAAAAGAGCCTGTTTGTTAAACACCAACATGAGGTAACAGCCCCGCGATAACGATGCACCACAGGGTGTTTGTTTATGTTTTATTGTTTCGACCACATTAACTGTCCGAGGTTAAGCAATTTTATTTCACCTTCATCATTTGAAATAAATTCATATCCTATACTGTAGCTGCCTTTGCCCTGTCCTTTGAACTTGCTGTTTCCCGAAGAGATCAAAGGCGTTTCCAAAACTGCATCTTGCAAATAAGTAGAATACAGGCTGCCGTCTTTCACATAAATTTTCAAGCTGTCATAACCACCATCTAACTTATAAGTTCCGGCATATTTATGTAAGCCCGTAATTGTTTTTTTAGTATAAACCGGTAGGATCAATTGACTGATATATTCATTCATTTTCGAAAATTCAAAGTCCGTAGTATTGGTTAATATTACCCATCCAATCCTGGCATCGGGGTTACATACTATCTCGCAACGGTAACCCAACATCGCTCCTTCGTGAAAAACGTAAGGAAAAGAAGGCTTCCATCCAATTCGGAAAGCCTGCATCATCGCCCTGTTTTTCTCAGACAAAATTTTATCTGCATCAGTAGAATTCTTTTCAAACTGAAAGCTTATGAACTTTGCTAAGTCGATAGCCGTAGAATACATTCCACCTGCATAGAGGGCTGAATTTGCTTTAAAGACAGGAGTTTTTACAAATGTCTTTACACTGTCATCATAATAATAACCTTTTGCAAGAATGGTGTTATTAAAGCTTTCTGTAGCAAAACCAGTATTCAGCATTTTCAATGGTTTGCAAATATTAGTGGTTATATATTCTGCGTAATCAGTTTTTGCTGCCCTTTCTAATCCGATGCCCAGCAGGGAATAACCAAGGTTAGAATAGTGCCTGTCACCACAGCTCATTAGCTCATATTCCGGGTATTCTTTTTTAATAAATTTTAATGATCGAAGAAATTCTTTTTTCGTGGCAGCTTCTATAGTTGCATATCTTGTATTTGTAAGCAACCACTTGTCAACCTGTTTCGTGAAATTAATATCAGCCGGGGAATTCCGGGGAAATCCTGATGTATGAGTAGCCAATTGCAGGAGTGTTGTCCCGCTCTTGTTCCCCTGGTGAGCATCGCCTGTATATTCCGGCACATATTTTTTTATATCGTCGTTCATACTAACTATATTACGCTGTACAAGGTGCATCAACATAGTCGCTGTAAACATCTTGGTAACCGATAAAACCGGGTACCTGGAATCAATTGCAGCTGGAATTTTATTCTCCAGATCTATATAGCCCTGTGCTTCGCTGAAAATTATTTCGTTGTCATGAACGATGACAACAACAATGCCTGGTGAATGATACCTGTTCTTAAAGCCCTCAACAGCTATTTTCAATTTATTTTTCACAGAATCGTGCAATTGCTGTGATATACAAACCGGCGGAAAGATAAACCCGATGATAATAGCAGAAACAAACAATTTGGTTTTCATGGTTAAATTTTAGCTGAATGTACAAGTTAAACGAGTAATGTGTGACGCACAATCGGGGTTTCGGGTTACACAATTGTAGATACTATGGAGCTAACTAGTGGTATAAAATTCTTGTGAGATGTAATAACCCCATTGTTGATTTACCAAGATCCGAAGATGTCATAGGATCGGGTCGTTGGTGAAAGTCCTCCATCATGAAAGATCCTCTTTGTTGACGAGCAACAATAGCGTAAAGACCACGGATCGGAAATGATTATTTGTTCTGTGATGGATCTGCTGTTGAAATATCAACTACATTTTTCCATGAGCCATCTGACTCTTTACGCCAGATGGTTACCGCTTTATTTTTTATTGTGACTGTTTTTCCTGTTGAATCGGTAAATGAAACCTGTGCATTCTCTATCATGTAAGCCATATCACCATTATCCGAAACTTCAACACTTTCCGGTTGCCAGCTAATGCTGAAGCCGGGTATCTTAAAACTTTCTTCTACCATTTGCCGTATTGCTTGCTTACCTTTTAACGGCGCTTGTCCTTCCTGCATTAAAAAAGCATCATCGGCCCAATAACTAACCATTTTGTCTATATCCTTAGTGGCAACTATTTGTGACCACTCTTTACTTAGTTGCATGAGCTTTTCGCCTTCTGCTTTTTTATCAATTTTTGTTTGATTGCAACTGATAAATGTTGCTAAGAACACAAGTGGTATTATTCTTTTCATAATAGGTTTTGGTTTGACGATTGACCTGATAAATTTTTCATCGCAACTTAAGACTACTTTATTGCAAAAATCCTTCCAAATGACGCAGTTTAGCGAACTTATGTCTCATTCAGCAAATTTCTATTGTTGTAATGTATTCAACTTTTATATAGTATAGAGTCTAAACAACGGTGTAGCTATAATATAACTGCTTATACCAGATTAATAGCGTACTTTACACTTATTCTCTCAGAGCTTCCGGTAACTATTCCAACTTTAACCATCACGGTTTCTATTTTTGCTGAGGCTTTCTCTGAATATCACAATCGAAAAAATTAAGGAATAACAGATGTAGCAATATAAATGTTGCATCAGTTTCTATTGTCAGTAAAACGACTTTTGGTTGTAGAGATTAAATTCTTTTAAAAAGAAAAATTATGAAAAATAAAATTTATCTACTTTGTTTCTTAGCTCTAATGACCGGCCTTATTAGTTCCGCACAGGTTTATAAAACGGCTGCAGACACGGCTAAACTAAATAAGGAGTTTATAGAAGTAAGCAATGACATCGCAAGCATAAATGCTAAGTTAACGATCGCACAAAACAACTTGCCCGGCTACCAATCCAAAGCCAGGACTGCCGATTCGAATGCACAAGATGCAGCGACCACGAGCAGTGATCAGGCAGCCAAATCAACCGAAGGTGGTGTAAAGGAAGCAAGAAAAGCAAAACGAAAATCTAAGAAAGCTTATCGCGAAGCAAAAGATGCCCGATCAGCAAATAATGACGTAGGAGACCAGGACGACAAAATTGCATCACTTACAGGACAGTTAGCCAAAAAGCAGGAACGGCTCAGGCAGTTAACTGTTATGCGTGACACGATAAATGGTCAGCAATTATAAGCTTACACTGACGTGGGTTGCCTGGTATCGAGTCTAATCCTGATTCAGTTCACTTCATTAACAACCCCTGCCAGCAGCCAGGGAAAATGTTATAAGAACGTATTGTTGATGAAAAATGTTCATCATGAAAACGTCTGTTTGATGAACACCATCAAAGGCGTAA
>DASUTO010000423.1:0-6227 GCA_036374555.1 Chitinophagaceae bacterium | reverse complement strand
TCCTTCTGCGGTTTTGTTTGTAGTTACAGGTTTGTCTTCACCGAATCCAACGGCAGTTAAACGACTAGCATCTATCCCTTTACTTACCAGGTAATCTACTACAGATTTAGCCCTGTCATTACTCAATTTCAGATTATGAGCATTTGAACCTGTATTATCTGTATGACCTTCAATAGTAAGTTTGGCATTCGGATACCTCGTCAGGATATCCGCAAGCTGATTCAAGGGCTCAAAAGATATATTCTGCAGCGTAGCCTTATCTACATGGAAATAGATGTTTTTAGCGATATAAGTAAGTTTGGTTTTCACATCCTCAGGGCATCCATAGTTTGATGCGGGGCCTGGCGTATCGGGACAACGATCAGTTGCATCAGGGACTCCATCACCATCACGATCCAGGAGCGGGCAACCATCATTCTTAGTTGAACCGGGCTCATCAGGACAACGGTCTTTATTATCTGTAACACCGTCTTTATCACGATCAGGATAAGGACATCCTTCCAGTTCCGGGTAACCAGCAATCTCAGGACATTTATCTTTATCGTCAAATATTCCGTCTTTATCTGTATCAGGTACCGGACAACCTTCATACCTGGCAACACCGGGAACTGTTGGACATTTATCCCTGCTGTCAAATATCCCATCGCCATCTGTGTCTTTATCAACAGGAGGTGGAACGATAACAGTTTCTGGCCAGGGTTTTGGCTTGCGGAATCTTAACCCCAATGTGATCTGAAAACCGCGATTATTCATTGAAATTTCCGGGGCTGTTGTATATACTTTTTTAAAGCCATGCATATAACGGCCATTCAATACAACATCTCTCCATGGCCACCATTCCAACCCCCAGGTAGCATAAGCATCAAATTCTGAAACTGATTCTGTGATATTAAATTCACCAAACTTGTTGCTTTCTTCGGCATACAGAATCGCATCTATCTGCGGGCCCCCAAATGCACCGAGTTTTTTGGAGAATTGATATTTGATTAAAACGGGGATTGAAAAATAATTGAAACGTAAGTTTTGCTTTTCATTGAATTCGTTTCTCAAATCACCACCCATAGATGAGTAAAGAAACTCAGGCTGAAAAGAGATCGGAGATTTTCCTGCCGGAAAATTTACAAATGCGCCAGCAACAAAACCAGTACGAAAATCGGAATTAACAACACCGGGGATCTTTCCATTCAATTTTAAACGGGATACATTGACACCGGTTTTAATGCCAAGTGAAATCTTTTGCTTATCGGTTGATTGGCTGAATACGGGTAATGAAATAATGAAAAATACTGGTGTCAGTAATAGTACAAATTTTCTCATAGCAGTGTAAATTGGGTGCCCTAAAGTAAGGATAAATTCCAATCCAGTCAAGAATGTTTTTCTTCATTTTACAATGAAACTAAATCGTTTTTTAAAAAAATAATTTTTCAATTTATCCCTATTTAAACATAAAAGTATCTAACTTGAGATGCTTCCATTGTTATGATAAAATTTCCCTTTAATCCACTATTGATCGCCATACTTCTTGCGATTTCCTGCAACACTTCTTATAAAGCAGAGAATGTTCAATACAGCAGTTACAGGATCCAGCAACTCGATGCAGGAAGTAAATCGGTTGCAACGATTGTAAAGCCATATTCTGACAGTGTAAATAAATTAATGAATATTGTTATTGGTTATAATGAAGCACAACTTGAGAAGAAAAGACAAGGCAATACATTAGGATTTTTTATTACCGATGCTTACCTGGAAATGGCAAGACAAAAAGTAGATCCAAAAGTTGATGCGGCTTTTATGAATTCGGGAGGCATTCGTTTACCTGAGTTACCAGCTGGTGCTATCACGCAAGGAAAAATTTTTGAGCTAATGCCGTTTGATAATTTGATGGTTTTATTAAAAGTGAAAGGTAGCCTGTTAAAACAATACCTGGATACACTTGCAGCCAATGATGGCATAATAGAATCAGGCATTACCATGCAAATTGAAAATAAAACAGTACAACAAGTAATGGTTGGCGGTAAACCACTTGACTTAAATGCAGACTATTCCATTGTACATTCAGATTATGTTGCTATGAATACTAATTTGCTTAAGAACATTAAAAGAAGTTCTAATGGGTACCTGCTTCGTGATGCAATTCTTGACTATGTGAAGCTCATTAATAGTCAAAGTAAAAAAGTAACAGTAACAAATGTAGACAGGGTTAGTTATGTTAACTAGGAAAGCATTTATATATAATAATATGATGGCGGCAGGAACTCTTTTCGCCGGCGGGTCATTATTTTCTGAAATGATCGTTGATGAAAAAGCTTATCGCCTCACCGTTCTGCATACAAACGATGTTCATAGCCGGATTGATCCTTTCCCGATGGATGGCGGGGTTAACCAGGGATTGGGCGGTGTCGCGGCAAGAGCTGAAATAATCGAAAAAATACGAAGAGAGGAAGAGCATGTTTTGTTATTGGATGCCGGGGACATATTTCAAGGCACTCCTTATTTTAATTTTTACAAAGGTGAACCTGAAATTAGAGCAATGAGTTCAATGGGATACGACGCTGCAGCTATCGGCAATCATGATTTTGATGCTGGCCTGGAGAACCTGGCAATCCAATTGACAGATCATGCAAAATTTCCAATGCTTGTTTCCAATTATGACTTTACCGGGACACCGATGGAATATAAGTATGAACCCTATAAGACCATTAAAAAGGGGAGAATAAAAATTGGTGTTTTTGGTTTGGGTATAGAAATGGCAGGTTTAGTGCCCGAAAATCTTTCTGCTGGTACAAAGTACCTTGACCCGGTATTGAAAGGAAATGAGACAGCAGCTGTTTTAAAAAAAGAAAAGAATTGCGATCTGATCATTTGTCTCTCACACCTGGGCTATCAATATTCTGATAACAAGGTAAGTGATAAACGATTGGCAAATGAAACGGAAAATATAGATCTCATAATTGGCGGGCATACACATACATTTTTGAATGCACCTGTTGTATTTAAAAACAAGAAAGGTGATGATGTACTGGTAAACCAGGTAGGTTGGGCAGGAATAAATCTTGGAAGGCTGGACTTCGATTTCGCAAAAAACTCTAAGAAAAAATTATCCGAAGCAAGTTCAATTACGGTTACAAAAAAAACAGAGGAATAAAAATTTTTTATTAGAAAAGATTTTTAGATATTCGTCCTCCTGTGAAAAAAATTTTATGTAGATTGAGACACACCCATTGAAAAAAGAAGATTCTTAACTCGATATAAATTGCTTACTAACTGATGGAGAAGAATGCTGAAAAAGTTTGGACGAATTGTTTAAAGATCATCAAAGACATTGTTGAATGGCAGCATTTCAAAACATGGTTTGAGCCCATCAAACCAATTTCAATAAAAAATAATATTCTTGTCATTCAGGTCCCCAGCCAATTTTTTTTCGAATATCTCGAAGAACATTATGTAAATTTATTGGCGAAGACGTTGAAAAGAGAATTAGGTAAAGAGGCTCGTCTCGAATATCGCATCATGGTGGATAGTGGTAATAAGACCAAGCAACCTGTAATGATGGATATTCCTGGTCAGGGTTATAAAATGTATCCGAATAACGAAATGGATTTCCCTCTCATCATAAGCAATCCCGTAAAGAACCCATTTGTAATCCCGGGGTTGAAAAAAATGCAGATCGATCCGCAACTCAATCCTGCTTATCTGTTTGACTCTTTTATTGAAGGTGATTGCAATCGTGTGGCACGTCGTGCTGGTAAAACTGTTGCTGAGAAACCTGGTGCGAATTCATTTAATCCACTTGTCTTATATGGAGGTGTAGGTCTTGGCAAAACACATCTTGCACAGGCGATCGGAAATGAAGTGAAGAGAACACACCCTAATAAAGTAGTCCTTTACGTAAGCTCAGAAAAATTCATCAACCAGTTCATGGATCATAGTCGTAACAATGCGATCAATGATTTTATCCATTTTTACCAACTGATCGATGTATTAATAGTGGATGATGTACAATTTTTTGCAAAAGCAGAAAAAAGCCAGGATGCATTATTTGCAATCTTCAACCACTTGCATCAATCGGGTAAACAATTAGTGCTGACAAGTGATAAGCCGCCAAAAGACCTTGAGGGTGTGCAGGAAAGATTATTGAGCCGCTTCCGCTGGGGTCTTAGCGCCGATCTGCAGGTGCCTGATTATGAAACGCGGATCGAGATCCTGGAAAGAAAAATGAAGCACGATGGATTGGAAATGCCCAAAGAAGTGGTGAAATATATTGCCTATAACATTAGTAATAACATTAGAGAATTGGAAGGGGCTTTGATATCATTGCTGGCACAATCTTCGCTGAACAGGAGAGAGATCGATCTCGATCTTGCTAAAAAAGTGCTTAGAAACTTCGTCAAATCATCCAGTAAAGAGATCACGATCGAAACCATCCAGAAAATGGTTTGCGATTATTTCGATGTGCCTTACGACAAGCTTTTGCAAAAGACCAGAAAAAGGGAGATCGTACAGGCCAGGCAGATCACTATGTATCTTGCTAAAGCATTTACTAAAAACTCATTAAAAACGATCGGAGAGCATTTTGGGGGTCGCGACCATACTACTGTAATTCATTCCTGCCAAACGGTGAAAGACCTGATGGATACCGATGGCGTATTTCGCGAGAACGTACTTGAACTCCAGCAAAAAGTACAGTTAGCGGCGATGTAAACAGTGAAAAAATTCGAATATCAAATTCCAAATTCCAAAATGAGATGAATATCGGGATTTGGAATTTGTTTTTTGGGATTTGTAGGTCTTAATCTTTACTTTTGCAATCCCTTTAAAAAAGGGGAATCGGGAAGTAGCGCAGGCCGGTAGCGCACCTGGTTTGGGACCAGGGGGTCGCAGGTTCGAATCCTGTCTTCCCGACACGAAGGGTCGACCCGATTGAATCGGGTTCTCCCGATGTTTAAGGATCGCCTCGATTTTAATCGGGGCGTTCCTGACTAAGAAAACAAATTCAGTCATTTTCTCAAGGTGAGGTGGATGAGTGGCTGAAATCAACGGTTTGCTAAACCGTCGTACGTCCTTAAAGATGTACCGAGGGTTCGAATCCCTCCCTCACCGCAATGGCCCTGAACATTCAGGGCTTTTTTAATGATGTAATTTGTATGTATCATATACAGCGAGAAACTTTATCAATTTTATTGTGGGCAGTCCAACAATATTAATTTTAGATTGAAGCAACACAATAAAGGAGAAACTTTTAGCAATAAACATGGTATACCTTGGGCATTGATTGGTTATTTGAAAGTATCAATAAGATCTGAATCGATGATTTTGGAAAGAAAAATAAAGAAAAGAGGAATAAAGAGATGGCTCGATGAAAATAGCAAAGACTTATATAATGAGATATAAAGTTATTGGGTGAATGAGTGGCTGAAATCAATCCCGCCAACGGCGGGACTAAACCGTCGTAGGTCCTTAAAGATGTTCCGCCTTAGGCGGATCGAATCCCTCCCTCACCGCAATGGCCCTGAACATTCAGGGCTTTTTTAATTATGTATTTTGTATATATCATATACAGCGAGAAACTCTTTCAATTTTATTGTGGGCAGTCCAACAATATTAATTTTAGATTGAAACAACACAATAATGGAGAAACTTTTAGCAATAAACATGGCATACCTTGGACATTGATTGGTTATTTTAAGGTACCTACAAGCTCTGAAGCGATGATCTTGGAAAGAAAAATAAAGAAAAGAGGAATAAAGAGATGGCTCGATGTACATAGCAAAGACTTATATAATGAGATATAAAGTTATTGGGTGAATGAGCGGCTGAAATCAATCCCGCCAACGGCGGGACTAAACCATCGTAGGTCCTTAAAGATGTTCCGCCTTAGGCGGATCGAATCCCTCCCTCACCGCAATGGCCCTGAACATTCAGGGCTTTTTTAATGATGTATTTTATATGTATCATATACGCGAGAAACTTTATCAATTTTATTGTGGGCAGTCCAACGATATTAATTTTAGATTGAAGCAACACAATAATGAAGAAACTTTCAGCAATAAACATGGTAAACCTTGGGCATTGATTGGTTATTTTAAGGTACCTACAAGCTCTGAAGCGATGATCTTGGAAAGAAAAATAAAGAAAAGAGGAATAAAGAGATGGCTCGATGAACATAGCAAAGACTTATATAATGAGAACTAAAGTTATTGGGTAGATGAGTGGCTGAAATCAATCCC
>DASUTO010000422.1:0-2471 GCA_036374555.1 Chitinophagaceae bacterium | reverse complement strand
ACATTAAAAGGAATACTTTCAACCTGGTATATTGGTACTACTTCACTTTGCCAAAACTTAAGATCACTGATATGTGTCCAATTCAAATTATCATCAACAATTGCTCTTAGCCAGGATTCTTTCTGCCCTGGACGATCTAATGACACACCCAGTATCGTAAAATTTTTATTTCTGAATTGATTGTAAGCATCCACTACATTAGGGTTTTCCCTGCGACAGGGACCACACCAGCTTGCCCAAAAATCGACAAGTACATATTTGCCACGGAATGAACTCAGCTTAACAGTTCTTCCTTCCGTATCGGGTAAAGAAATTTCCGGCGCCTGCTTACCTACCCATTTTGTTTTTGGAATTCCGGCTTCCACTGAATTTCGAATACCTGCTATATCTGTTCGCTCAGGAAATTTATTAAGCACATCACTCAGCAAGCCAACAACCTCTTCGTCAGTAAACCCATTTACCCTGAAATTTGGATCACGGGCCATACCCTGGTAAGTAGAAAGAACAAATAAGGATAATGAAGGGTTAGAGGATTGCAGAACCGTTTGCCGGGTGTATGCTTTCTCCTCACTTGAAATTTGCTGTTGTTTGATGCTGAGATCCTGGATTAACATCGAATCCCCATTATTTTTCTTTATGCTGTCGATTTGAAAGTAAATAGTAAACCGATCTCTTTGCATACCGGTTATTTTAGCAAGATATTCCTGAATTGATTTGCTGGCCTTTGACCCGGTTATAGTATAAAAATCCGTTCGCTTATTAAAGTCAACATCTAAATTGATGTTCGAAGCATCATTTATTATAGTTACAAATTGGGCCGCGTCATTTTGCAGCCGTAGATTGTAAACAGCATCTTTGGGTGCATTCAAACTTATAGAAAATTTGCCATCAGCAGCAATGTCAGCAGAATCTTTCAACGTCTTTTGCCCTGTTGTAACATTTGACTCTTCGATATACACAACTTTTGACGGGGCATTATGCAAAACACCTGCAACTTTGAATGTTTTACTATCCTTATCACTGCACGAAGCCAACAATGAGATCACCAACACTGATAAAACGATCTTTCGCATACTCTGTATTTTTAGCTATTCAATTTTTGAATTAAGATTTCATTTACAACTTTAGGGTCGGCTTTTCCTTTCGATCTTTTTATTACTTCGCCCACAAATAAGGCCAGTAGCCCCTTTTTACCTTTCCTGTATTCTTTCACTTTATCTTCAAACTGTAAAAGTACAGCATCGGCAATTGGCAGGATATAATCAGAGTTACTTTCCATCACCAGGTTCATTTTGCCTGCTTCCTTCAAAGGATCTGCATCCGGGTTATCAATCAATAGGGCAAATATTTTTGATGATGCTGCAGAAAAACTAAGCTTGCTGTCCTCTACTATTTTTATAAGCACACTAAGTTTTGCAGGTGGTACAGGAAATTCACCGATGTTTTTATTCTTATCATTTAACCACGTCTTTACCGGGCCAAGCATCCAGTTAGCTCCTGATTTTGGCTTTATATCTGCGTTTCTTCCATTTGAACTATTTGATTGAATAAGCTGCTCAAAATAATTCGAAAACTCTTTTTCTTCGGTTAAAGAAGTCGCGTCATATTCACTTAGCTGGTATTCCGATGTATATTTTTTTATTCGTTCCCGTTGTAAAACAGGCAGGCTCTTTTTTATAGATGCAACAAAATCATCAGTAAGATCAAATGGAGTAAGGTCCGGTTCGGGAAAATAACGATAGTCTTCCGCATCTTCTTTATCACGAATTGAAAATGTTGTTCCGTTAGTAGCATCAAAACTTCTTGTTTGTTGCTGGATCGTTTCTCCGTTCTCTAATAATGAGATCAGACGACCAGCTTCATATTCAATAGCAATTTTTACATTTCGTATTGAATTAAGGTTTTTTACCTCCACTCTTGTACCCAGCTTATTGTCACCGACCTTTCTTACAGAAATATTTGCATCACAACGAAGACTTCCTTCTTCCATATTACCATCGCATATTTCTAAGTATCGAACCAGCTTGCGCAATTCTGTTAAATATGCATATGCCTCATCCCCGCTTCTGAGAGCAGGTTCCGTAACAATTTCCAATAGAGGCACACCGGCACGATTGTAATCAAGGGCAGTTTCATTTGCAAACACATCGTGCAGGCTTTTGCCGGCATCTTCTTCCATGTGTATCCTGTTCAGTTGAACATTCTTTTCACCCGATACAGTTTTTATTGTTACATATCCTCCTTTGCAAATTGGCGTGGTATGCTGTGATACCTGGTAACCTTTAGGAAGATCGGGGTAAAAATAATTTTTGCGGGCAAAGTAATTTTGTTTCTCAATTTCTGAATGACAAGCAAGCCCCAGCTTTACTGCAAAACCGATCGCTTCTTTATTCATCTTTGGTAAAGTACCCGGATGAGCTAGTGTTATCGGGCTGATATTAGTATTGGGTTCGTCGCCAAAAAATGAGCTA
>DASUTO010000421.1:0-3376 GCA_036374555.1 Chitinophagaceae bacterium | reverse complement strand
CAATTGCCGCATTCAAGATCTGAAGAATCAACAAAATCTGAATGATCGCCTAATGGTTGTGCTCTATCTGGTCTTGTTCCTCCTAACAAAGTAAATGTTCGAATTCCTGATACCCACGACATATGCATGAGCCCTGAATCTTCACTCAACATGAATTTAGAATATTGAAGTATCGCAAATGCTTCAGCAACATTTGTTTTTCCAATGAGCGTAATGAGTTTTTCCCCCAATTGTTTTTTCAGATATTCAGCTTTTGATGAAATAAATGGCAAGCCAATGATCAGGAACTGAGTTTTGGGAAATTCGTTCAGCCACAATTTTGCAAAAGATGAATAATTGTCTATTGGCCAATTGCGGGTTTCAAAAACACCCGCCGGGTTTAATATAACCAGGTCGCTTTTCCCATCCCATCCATTTCTGATCAGTGTTTCTTTTGCATTAAGATCATTCTTCAATTGAAATTTTTTTGCTGCTTTATTTTCCCAAAGTCCAATGGCTTCAATTGTAAGTCTTGTTCTTTCTCCGGCCGGTATTGGAGATGTTCTGTCAAACTCCGACCATGATGAAGGCCTTAATGTTTTTCTTACAAGCCTGCTCAGAGTATTATTCTGAAGATCTATAACAATATCGTATCGCCTCAATAAAAGTCTGGGTATTAAAAGTAATGCGAAACAGAGCTGTTTTATAAAGCTCCTTTTCCCGGCTATTGAAAAGACATTATTGAAAAGCACAAGATTTTTTGGAATTGGATCAGTTTCGCAACGAGTAAGAAGATCTATCTTCACCAATCCTGGTAAACTATTCCGAAGGTTCTGCAAATAGGGTAGGGTGATCACAACATCACCCATCGCCTGCAGTCGGATCGCAAGAATTCTTTTTGGCGATCTTTTTTTCTTCCATGGTTTTACAGGGATATTCATCTACCAGAATTTATTTTGGTGTTATTTCATATAGATAAAGATCACTGCCTTTTTCAATAGCACCTTGTATTTTTTCAATAATGTTGATATTAAAAAGATCATTCAATTTATTGTCCACTTGGGAAAGTTTTCCGGGCCGTTGTATTGATATCATATAAACCCTGTTCACAGAATCTTTATTTAAAATTGCTGTGATCCCGCTACTGTACCGGTCATTCTTTTTAAGCGCCGAATTTAATTCACTGTTCCATAAAAGATAAGAGGCCTCTCGTTGCAGATCTACACAATAATATGATCTGTCAGTAAAAGCAGAAAGTGTATTCAGGCACCAGTAGTCGGTTACTATTTTTTCTCCGGAGGGAATTTTTTTCAATAGTTCATTTACTCTATAACTATTTGAAAAGGGGTGTTTAATGTCCTTTGTGATCGCAATGAGTCCGCCGATCACCTGAAGAGATAATAAAAGAACGATGACCCATTTTTGGCCCTTGTTTATTAACCCGGAATGTGTATAAAACCACAGTGCTATTAAAAAACCAATGAAAACAAAGCCGACATGTCTTTCATTTGTAAAGGGGATAACAAATGAAACAAGAACAAACAGCAATAAATTAAATAAGAAGAAGAAAAGACTTTCTTTATTTTTTTTCAATAAAAATATGATCACCAAAATTAATCCTGACGATACCAATAATGTCAACCATTTTGAAAACGCAGATAGCTTGTCCGTTCCAATTAAAAAGTTTGTATCCCAAAAATGATATTCGGACCATAATGGTATCGGGACAAATGCTCTTACCGGTAATTGGACAATAGACAAAAGCTGGATAGTTTTCCACCTGTCGAGCCAGTAATTTGTATTTAATGAGCTATCTGTTGGCGGGAGTATAAAATTGACCGAGGGGGTCAGGATAAGGATGCCTAGTATTAGATGAGTAATGATCGACCTGTTTTTTTCTGAATGTTTTTTTAAAGAAAATAAAAAGTATGTATGGAAACTTAAAGCCAGCAATAATGATAATAAATGGGTATTTGAAAGCAGGAATAATAAAACATAGTACACAGCTGTTTTTCTTTTAAGATCTTTATGAATGACAATGCAGATGCAAAATGCGATCAATATGGCAACGGCATAATTTCTGCTGAGAATGGAATATTCGAATATAAAGAAGTAGCCAAAAGGTATTAGCGCTTTAATAATTACAGGGAATGGAGAATAAAACAAAATAATAAACACGATTGCGTAGGAGAGAATAAGATTTAAAAATTGCATTGCAACCGGATCATGAGTGAATTTGGAAATTGACCAGAGCATAACATACCAAATTGGCGGATGCCCCTCATAACGTGTATTTGAAAGCAGGTCGAAAAAACTCAAACTTGCTTTGGCAATATTCCAACTATGAATTTCATCGCCCCAAAGTTCATGATGAAATATTGTAAACCCTGCCACAATTGTATATAAAATAAAAACACCCCAAAGAATTGGATTACTAAAGTTCTTTTTTGTTCCCCGGTTTATCAATGGTTATAATTGTGGTTCAATTATTTTCAGATTCTTCGTGGCAGCTTGCTTATATGGATTTTCGCCAAAGCTCACCATCCAAAGTGATCTAAAAGCCGCCCTGATCATTATTGAGTTTAATGAGAAAATTATATTAATAAGATTGCCAAACAAAGACCATATTAGCCATCTTTTTTTTATTTTATGTAAATTTTTTCCAGGTCCTGCAAAATAGTCAAGCGCCAATACACGACGATAATATTGCAACGGATTTTGTAAGCGATTCTTTGTTTCTTGGTGATGATAAACGAATGCATCAGTGACAATATGAATTCCCGGTCCGGGGAACCCTGCGGCTACACCATAATGATCCCCAACACCATGTTTGTCGAGTACCTCATCATAAGGAGAACGAAGCAACCATTCTTTTTTTATTAATGAGGCACCAAGCCCATAAACAGGAGTAGTAAAATATTTTCCCGAAAAATCTGTAAGCACAGGCCATCCCGCTTTTGAAAGATGATTGCCTTTCTCCTGGTAGTAATGTTTGATTTTACGGACCAGGAAATTATTATTTGAACATTCTATGTTTCCCCAGACACCTAATTGAAAAACATATTTCCAAAATAATTTTGGTGCTGATCTTTCGGCATATTGGCTCACCCATTGGTCTTTTTCTTTTTGCAAGACCAACCCTGAAATGGCCCCTGTTCCTGGATGTTCCTTTGCGTGTGCAGCCAATTTGTGTAAATAATCGGCCGGCACTTCAATGTCATCATCACAAAGAAATATCCACTCAGCGCTGGCTTTATCAATACCAAGATTTCTCTGGATGCAAACTGATTTTTCTGAAATTAAATAGTGAATCCGTATATTTTTAAAGTAGGAATGATCTTCAGCTAACAGTTTTTCTTCACCCGAGTCAACAACAATCACTTCGTGCACAGGAATT
>DASUTO010000420.1:0-4942 GCA_036374555.1 Chitinophagaceae bacterium | reverse complement strand
GGGCAGATCACTCCCACCACCTATATTACGCATCGTGTAGTTTTTGATGATGTAATAGGTGAATTTGAAAACTGGCTCGACCCCACGAATGGAGTTATTAAAGCAATGATTGAAGTGCCTTAAAACAAGGAATTGATTAACCTGGTGTTAAATGAAACAACTACTTTCTATATTTTTTGTCTTTGCATCAGTCGCCGGCTTATCTCAAAGTAAAGCAGGCTTGAAACTTTGGTACAAACAACCATCTGGTAACACCTGGGAAAATGCTTTGCCCATTGGTAACGGAAGACTGGGTGCAATGGTTTATGGAAATGTAGAAAAAGAAACGATACAATTAAATGAGCACACAGTCTGGAGCGGCAGCCCTAACCGAAATGACAATCCTCTGGCGTTGGATTCCCTGGGTTCAATACGAAAACTGATATTCGAAGGCAAACAAAAAGAAGCCGAGCGAATGGCAAATAGAATAATACTCAGCAAAAAATCCCATGGGCAAATGTTTCAGCCTGTTGGTAATTTTCACCTTTCTTTCAATGGCCATGATAACTATACAAATTATTACAGGGAACTGGATATTGAAAAAGCGATTGCGAAAACTTCTTTTACAGTTGGCGGTATTACTTACACCCGTGAAGTGTTAGCGTCTTTTCCTGATCGTGTGATCGTCATGCATTTAACTGCAAGCAAGCCACATAGTATTTCATTTAATGCCTTCATCACAACGCCTCAACCAAAAGCCACCATCGAAACAACAGCTTTAAAACAATTAGTGATCAAAGGAACAACAATTGATCATGAAGGCGTGCCCGGTATGGTGAAATTCAATGGGATTGTCCAAATTAAGCCTGAAGGCGGAAATCTTATATTGACGGATACTTCCATTGTTTTAAACAACGCCAATGCAGCAACCATCTATATTTCCATTGCTACAAATTTTAATAATTACAAAGACCTTAATGGAAATGAAGATGAAAGAGCAACCACTTATTTAAAAAAAGCAATCCAAAAAAACTTTGCTGAAATTTCAAAAGCTCATATTGCTTTTTATCAGAAATATTTTGACCGTGTAAAGATTGATCTTGGAACAACCGGTGCGGCCAACAAACCAACTGACGAACGATTAAAGAAATTTAATTCTGTATATGACCCGCAGCTCGTAACGCTTTATTATCAATATGGTCGTTACCTGTTGATCTCTTCCTCACAACCTGGTGGACAACCAGCCAATCTGCAGGGGATCTGGAACAATAAAATGCGTCCGCCCTGGGATAGTAAATACACAATTAACATTAATGCTGAAATGAACTACTGGCCTGCAGAAAAAACAAATCTTTCAGAGTTGCATGAGCCTTTTCTGCAAATGGTAAAAGATATGTCGGTTACCGGTCAGCAAACAGCAAAAGATATGTATCGTGCAAGGGGTTGGATGGCGCATCATAACACAGATATATGGCGGGCCACCGGCGCTGTTGATGGTGCATTCTGGGGTATTTGGCATAATGGCGGCGGATGGACAAGTCAGCATCTTTGGGAACATTATTTATATACTGGTGATAAAACATTTTTAGCATCGGCCTATTCAGCGCTAAAGGGTGCTGCTTTATTTTATGCTGATTTTCTCATTGAGCATCCAAAATATCATTGGCTGGTAATTTGCCCGGACATGTCTCCTGAAAATGCACCGAAAGCACACCAGGGCTCTTCACTTGATGCTGGTGTAACAATGACCAACCAGATCATATATGATGTATTCACAACAAGCATCAATGCGGCAGCAATTTTAAATAAGGACAAGGCATTTGCTGATACACTAAAACAACTGCGTGCTCGGCTTGCGCCGATGCAAGTTGGTCAATATGGTCAGTTGCAGGAATGGCTGGATGATGTGGATGATCCCAAGGATGATCATCGCCATATTTCTCATCTCTATGGTTTGTTTCCCTCTAATCAAATTTCACCTTACCGTACTCCTGAATTATACAGTGCTGCCAAAAATACGCTGATACAACGTGGTGATGTTTCAACAGGATGGAGCATGGGGTGGAAAGTAAACTGGTGGGCAAGAATGCTGGATGGTGATCATGCTTATAAGTTGATCCAAAACCAGCTTTCACCTGTTGATACAGCAAGTAGAGGTGGCGGTACATACAATAATCTTTTCGACGCTCATCCCCCATTTCAAATTGATGGCAATTTCGGTTGTACATCTGGTATTACCGAAATGCTAATGCAAAGCGCAGATGGTAATATTCATATGTTACCTGCACTTCCGGTTGTGTGGCAAACAGGCAGCATTTCAGGATTGCGGGCCACAGGTGGCTTTGAAATTATTAGCATGGAATGGAAGAATGCAAAATTGGTTAAGCTAATTATCAGATCAATGCTGGGTGGCAACCTTCGTTTAAGAGTTCCAAATCAAATAACACTAAGCGGCGGTAATTCATTAAGAATTGCAACGGGAAAAAATGTAAATCCTTTTTATCAGATTGAAAAAACACCGGCCCCGATAATTTCACCAAAAGCTATCATTACAAAACCACCATTAAAAGAAACATTTATTTACGACTTGCCAACACAAGCCGGTAAAACCTATACATTGGTCATGAGATAATAATTCAAACTCAAAATGTTTTATATGAAAAAATTGCCTGCTATTTTAATTGCTTTGAATAGTGATTCATTAAAAGACCAGTTTTCGTTTGACAAACAAATTCAATATGCACCGGTAATAAAAGAAGTATCAGCTGATAACAATTCATTTCCACCCCATTCTTTTGCCCAAATAAAGATCTCCATAAAGAAAAATTGATCCATGAAAAAAATATTGCTGATTATACTCTCACTAATATCTCTTAAAGGCTATTCACAACGGAATCAAGCTGTGATTGATAGTACTAAGTATCCACGTATAACCACATTTACTGCTCAACAGGATCATGATAACATGAAGCAGCAATTGGGTATAAAAAAATTAAGACCTGGGCCAAGTGGTAATGAGTCTGCTCCAAACCATGCTAATTATGATGAATCGATCGCCAATCCCTGCCCGCAACTACCGGATATACTTACATTGAACAACGGAAAGAAAGTAACAACTGTAGAGGAATGGTGGAAACAACGTCGCCCCGAGATCATTGAAGGTTTTGAAAAAGAAGTTTACGGTCGTCTGCCTAAAAACATCCCAAGAGTTACATGGACAGTTAAGGTCACCGATAGAGAATTTGTCAATCGAATCCCGGTTATTGCTAAAATGCTCGTCGGTCATGTTGATAACAGTGAATATCCATTGATCAATGTTGATATTAATATGATGTTGGTGGTACCGGCAAATGTAAAAGGGCCTGTGCCGGTGTTGATGATGTTTAGTGGTCGCCCTTCTTTTCCTGCACCCGCACAACCAGCTCCTGATGAAATGGATAAGCTCAATGCTGCTTTTAAAGAACTGATGATAAAAACTGATCCTGGTTTAAAAACAATTTTTGATAAATACCCGGCGTATCAACCGATCACAAGATTACCTGCTCCTAATTTTTTTGCACCACCAAAGGCTGACGAAGAACTTACGCCACAGGAAAGATTATTGGCAGCGGGTTGGGGTTATGTAACTCTTGAAACAAACAGCATACAAGCTGATAATGGTGCCGGGCTTACAAGAGGAATTATAGGTTTATGTAATAAAGGACAACCCCGCAAACCAGAAGATTGGGGATCATTGCGGGCATGGGCATGGGGAGCCGCAAGAGGATTAGATTACCTGGAAACAGATACATTGGTTGATTCAAAAAAAGTTGGGATCGAAGGTGTATCCCGGTATGGTAAAGCAGCATTGGTTACAATGGCATTCGAACCACGTTTCGCTGTTGGGTTAATTGGTTCTTCAGGTAAAGGTGGTGCCACATTGCATCGTCGTGTATTTGGCGAAGCTGTCGAAAGTCTTACCGGTAGTGGTGAATATCATTGGATGGCCGGTAATTATTTAAAGTATGGAACGGAAGAATCTTCATTTGGTAAAAAGACTGGTTGTGATCTGCCGGTTGACTCGCATGAATTGATTGCACTTTGTGCTCCTCGCCTTGTATTTGTTAGTTATGGAATTCCTGAAAAAGGTGATGCAAGATGGCTCGACCAGGCTGGAAGTTATATGTCTACGGTTGCAGCCGGCTCAGTATTTAAATTGTTAGGTGTAAAAGATATTGGTGTCAGCAACGATTACCTGAAAGAGAAAATGCCTCCGATGCTAACAGATATGCTGAATGGTGAATTAGCATGGCGTCAGCATGATGGCGGACATACGGATGCACCGAATTTTAAATTTTTCATTCCCTGGGCAAGCAAGTTTTTGAAATATGAAAGAACCGCTCCACAATGATGAGTTGTTTAGAAAAATAAAGGAAACGGAATGCACAAAGAAAATTATTCAAGTAAGTCTTATAAAATTGCCGTATGAGTAAATCAATTATCAGTTGTTCATTGTTTTTAGTCGCATTACTTGGCGTCTCTGAATTTGTAATTGCACAAACTCCACGCAATGTGCCACCTGCATTTGAATCATATGAAGTTCATAATGACAATAAAGTCACTTTCCGTTTTTATGCGCCAAATGCAAAAGAAGTAAAGATTAGTACACAGCTGGCAAGCGGTGCTCAGCAAATGATCAAAGGTGATAACGGTGTTTGGTATATAACACTTGGACCGGTTAAGCCAGATATCTACCCTTATAACTTCCAGGTTGATGGTATACAGGTAGCTGATCCAAGAAACACAGCTATTTTTCCAAACGAAGGTTTTCAGAACAGCATTATAGAAATTACCGGCGATGCGCCATTGGTTCATACCATCCAGGATGTGCCACATGGTACACTCTCTTACCGGTTTTATACAAATCCTGAGTTAGGCACCAGGCCTGTTTTGATCTATACACCTCCGGGATATGAAACGGATA
>DASUTO010000419.1:0-3586 GCA_036374555.1 Chitinophagaceae bacterium | reverse complement strand
ATTTGGCAAAGGTTCAGGAATATGAGGCAACTCAAACCATTTCCTCTCCATTAGTGCAGGATAAAGCCTGGATGAAAAATGTGGTACATGTAATTGGTGGCAATGACCCGTCACTTGTGACGCAGCTCACTAATTATATGAATAAATACAAACAAATTATTTCTGATACTTTGTTTGGAGGAAACGTGACGACCTTTAAAAAGTCTTCTACTGAGACTATTCAGTCAATTAATGACCAGCATTTAAAAGACCTGTTCGCGGAAGGTCTTAACCAGGTTACATACTTTGGTCACTCTTCGGCAACAGTACTTGACTTTAACCTTGATAACCCGGAAGAATATAATAACCCCGGCAAATATCCTTTGTTCATAGCAATGGGATGTTTGGCAGGTAACTTTTTTAATTATAACCCTGCCAGGTTCTATACAAAAGAAACACTTTCTGAAAGATGGCTCCTGACTCCTAACAGGGGCGCGATTGCATTTGTGGCGAGCTCACACTTTGGTATTCCTCATTACCTTGATATTTATAATACCAAAACATATACAAACGAATCGAGAACTATGTATGGCCGTACTTATGGAGAGATTTTTAAGCAAACAGTTGCTGATGTGTTTGTACAGACATCGCAGTTAGACTATTATGCCCGTATGCATACGGAACAAAATACATTACATGGCGATCCTGCAATTCGCCCTAATAGTCATGTGAAGCCCGATTATGTTATTGAGGACCCGATGGTGAAGGCTTCACCATCATTTATTTCAACTTTTGATACAACTTTTAAAGTTGATGCCAGGTATTTCAACCAGGGAAGAGCTGTCAATAAAGACATTGCTATTCATATTGAACGCAAAATTCCCGGCGGCAATTTCTTTACCGTTCTTAAGGACACAATTCCGGGTATTCGTTTTGTAGATTCAGTATCCATCACACTTCATATAAATCCCACAACTGACCAGGGACTTAATCAAATCAGGGTAACAATTGACGCAGATAATGTGGTTGATGAATCGTTTGAAACAAATAACACGATAACAAAGGATGTATTCATTTTTGAAGATGATGCGAGACCCCTCTATCCGTTGAATTATGCGATCCTCAATAAGCAAAATATTAGGTTATATGCCTCAACGGCAAATCCATTCAGTCCATCAAAGCAATACCGGATGGAAATTGATACAACTACTTTATTTAATTCTTCATTAAAGCGTACAGTAAATAAAGCTTCAGTAGGAGGCTTGCTTGACTTTGATCCGGGTATTACATTTACAGATAGTACTGTTTATTACTGGAGGGTGTCAGTAATTGATGGCACGACAGGCAACCCTTCAAAATGGAATGAAGCCTCGTTTGTTTATTTGCCAAACAGCGACGCTGGGTTTAACCAATCACATTTTTATCAACATACCCAATCATTCTCTCAAAGAGTATTTATAGATTCTACTAACCGAACCTGGGAGTATCATCCGGTATTAAATAATTTATTTATAAGAACAGGACAATATCCAACAAGTTCACCAAATGCGGCTGACTACTATATAACTGTAAATGGCGAAAATAGTGTTGGTCCTGGCTGCGGGTATAACGAATTAATCATAAATGTTTTTGATCCGATCTCTTTTAAGCCCATGGAAAACCTTTCCGGAACGCTATATGGAAGTAACACCAGTTGCGGACCTCTTAACTATAACAGGGAATTTAATTTTCTGTATTCTCTTGGCGATACGGCTTCAAGAAGAAAAGCAAGAGAGTTCCTGGAAAATGTTGTTCCCGAAGGAGCATATGTGGCAATAAGAAGTAATACTTCTCCTTATGCGTGGGCGCCCAACACTTATGCGGCAGCATGGAGAGCAGATACCGCGTATTACGGGCCTGGAATTTCTTTATATCATACTTTAAAAGACCAGGGATTTACATCAATAGACAACTATGATACCACTAATGGGTTTGCAATTGTTTATAAAAAGAACAGTCTTGCTTCATTTACGCCATCTATAAAATTTGCTGAAAATATTTATGATCGTATACTGTTGAGTGTAACTTGCCCTACACCAGATACGTTAGGCTATACAACTTCCCCTGCTTTTGGTGCTGCTAAACAATGGAAGCAGTTAATATGGAGGGGAACTTCTGCTGATGCAACAGTTGGCGATGTACCAACTATCGACATTATCGGGGTAAACAGTAGTGGCGTTGAAACGACAGTAATGAGTGGTTTGAATTCGGGCCAGCAAAATGTTGATATATCATCAATAGATGCGGCACAATACCCTTATTTAAAATTGCGGATGAGGAATCTGGATTCGATCAACCTGACACCTTATCAATTGCGATATTGGCGACTGACTTATGTCCCTGTACCGGAAGGAGCAGTGGCGCCAAATGTCTTCTTCCAGTTCAAGGATACACTAGAAGCAGGAGAGCCGCTTGATTTCAAGGTCGCATTTAAAAACATAAGTGAGGCGGGTTTTGACAGTATTAAGGTAAAAATGGTAGTGACTGACAAGAACAATGTGCAGCATACAATTTCGCCGCCAAGATTCAGACCATTGAACAGTGGCGATACATTACATGTAAGAAATCCTACACTAACCTCAGGTCTTAGTGGACAAAATACTTTCTACCTTGATGTAAACCCTGATAATGATCAGCCGGAGCAATTCCATTTCAACAACTTTATGTACCGGAACTTCTATGTCAAGTCAGATAAGGTGAATCCGTTACTTGATGTCACGTTTGATGGCGTTCATATTCTTAACAGGGACATCGTTGCATCCAAACCGCACATAATTATTAAGCTTAAAGATGAAAGTAAATGGCTGTTACTGGACGACACGGCGGGTGCAAAAATAGAGGTGCGTTATCCAAACGGAGTTAAACGCTCGTTCTTCTTCAATACAAATGATACATTGAAGTTTACTCCGGCCGGCAATGCGCCTAACCCGGATAATACCGCTACGATCGACTTCCTGCCTTATTTCCCACTTGATGGTGATTATGAATTGACCGTAACAGGTAAGGATAAGAGTGGAAATACCGCCGGAAATGTTGAATATAAGGTAGGGTTCCAGGTGATCAATAAACCGATGATCTCAAACATGCTGAATTACCCGAATCCATTTACAACATCAACAGCATTTGTATTTACAATTACCGGCTCCGAAGTGCCGCAGAACATAAGGATACAGATCATGACGATCACAGGTAAAATCGTTAGAGAAATTACTAAAGACGAACTTGGTCCATTGCACATCGGCCGAAACATTACCGAGTTCAAATGGGATGGAACGGATCAATACGGGCAGAAACTTGCCAATGGTATTTATCTCTACCGTGTGATAACAAACCTGAACGGCAGGTCGCTGGATAAATACCGAAGTACGGAAAAGGATAACGAGGATAATACAGATAAGTACTTTAATAAAGGCTACGGTAAAATGTATCTGATGAGGTAAAGTAAAAGGTGAAAACTAAAAATTTAAAAGTTCCCGGATCATTCGGGAACTTTTTTGTTTCGTACTTCGTAAAGGTGTAGCCCTATTCTTTGATACTTTTGACAGTTACAGAAAGATTTGATTTTTGA
>DASUTO010000418.1:0-4207 GCA_036374555.1 Chitinophagaceae bacterium | reverse complement strand
ATGCAAAGAATTTCTTGGCGACTTACGTTCTTACTTCTGTGCCTTTGCGTGAAACTCTCCGGGCTCGGTTTTTGTGACATAAGGTATAAAGACTCTTCATGAAAATTGTTGGCATTATCCTGATAATACTAGGCATAGCAGTATTTATCTTCCAGGGTGTCAGGAGCACGAGGAAAGAAAAAATAATTGATGTTGGTCCGTTAGAAATTAGCAAGAAGGAGGAACGAAGTGACGACTGGCAACTTTATGCCGCGGGAGGTATTGCGGTAGTTGCGGGACTTATATTGGTAATTACAAGCCGTGGAAGACCCGCAAACTGATAAACTGCCTGACTTGAAATTTGTAGTAATTTTTTTTACATCATCGGTATCGGGCGTCGCCTGTAATAGATTCTGTCAGCAAGTTTTACGAAATAATATTCATTTTTGTTTTTTGTATCGTCAGAAAATTCTCTTTCTCTCAAGGCAAAATCATAGATAACTTCCGTTACGCCAAACAATGTAATTGTTATAAATGTAACGTTGCTATCGGGAATTTCCCCCGTTCGGCTATTATTATAAGTGACTTCGACTGACGAACCGAGGGAAGTGATTTTATTTCTCATTTCTTTGTTCTGCACATCTTTGGCAAGAAAGTTATCTTCAGTTTCGCCGTATGTAACTAAAACTGCAAATCCAGCCGCTTCTTTTATGAGTGCGGTGTTTTGCGAAGCATAAAAAATCTTTGATTTGTCGGTAGATTTTTTCCCCAGTACACAGCCAGTAAAAATAGTAGTGAATATTATAGGTAATAGAAAAAGGACCTTTTTCATGTTACATGTATTTTGAAAGGCGACCTACTTTATAGATTCTTATCCGCACCCTTAAAACTTGTAACCAAAATTAATTAAATCGGTAATAAAAAATGATAGAAATTGCCGATGTTATTTATCAACTGGTTTAGTTCTCCCTGAAATTGATTGATGATGTTCTAATTCTCTCTGAATAATTTGATTCCCTTTTTTTCTATTAGATTTTCGTTTGTGTGATTTATTTTTTGCTGTGTTCCGATTTTTATCGCTTTCAAAATGCATATGACCATATGAAAGTGATGAACCCTGCCTGATCATTATTCCATTCCAAACACAATTTTCATCCCCGCAATTATGCTTTGAATAATCGCCAAAGTTTCTATGTTTAATTTTTTTGTCGGCTAATATTTTCTGTTGATTTTTTCGGACGTTTTCCCAAAGTTGTCGTTCATCCCCTTGCGTCAATTTTAACCCTAAAGTAGACACTTCAATAAAGGTTTTAGGATCTTTAAGTTGTAAAAAGTCAAATGTCTTTTTAAAAATTTTATGGGCGTATTCTCTGACCTGTATTTTTTCTTCAGGACTTATATTCTCATTTTCAATTAATGAACGATAAAGTCCCAGTGTATTAAAGTCTTTATACTTTTTATAATTATCAATATAAAAAAAGTATTCCTTTAGAGTTAACCTATTGAATTTTTTACCGATTTCCATTTGCCAATATACGTTTGGTTCGTCTTGAATAACCTGGTTAGTTAAAAAATGCGTCCACCTCGCTCTCGCTCTGTTTTCCGCTCTTTCTCTATTAATTGAAAGGAGAGCCCACTAACGCACTGGCGGTTTCCAAAACCACTCTGCATTAGAAATATTATTAATCACGACGTTTCTTCCAATATACGCCCCGTAAATTTCCTTCCTGCTTTCCCGTTTTTTTGGATGATTTAAAGGTACGAGGTACACATACTCTACCATATGCTGTTTGTTCTTTGATTCGTACCCAAACTCATTACTTAAAGGGCTAAAAAGCATGTAAAGATTTTTGGCCATATACTTCATCAGGTAGTAGGACTTGACGGTAGAACTCCGGTGATTCCAATTTGCATCCGGGTTTACAATCATGGGTTTGCCGGTAATGAGACGATCGCGCACTTCTGCAATGCTCAATAGTTCACCATTTTCGTCCATAACATAAGCATCGTGCGTGGGATCCACCCATATCCATTTCTTTTGGGAAGACAGGTATACGGCATTGATAACATGTGAATCGTGATCATTTCCCGCGCTATCCAATGGCAGGCAGTATACTTTTCGGGACGCCCAGCCCATAGCCAGGTAACATTCATTTAGCGTGGTGGAAAGCTCTCCGCAGGATACACCGATTCCTTTTTGCATGGCGGTGGTGATAATCGTTCTTGCATTCACTTCTTCGATACCACTCTCAATGCTGCCGTCGTGCTTTACGGTGTTGTGTACCCAATGTAAAATATTTAACAGGCGGGAGACTTCAGTGCCAAAGCCCGCAATTGAATCAAGTTTGAAGTCTTTGCGAAGTGCTGCCAGCTCAGGATTATTGGAAGATTGGTATTGAAAGTTTTGGAGCGATACCCTTTCCTCCGGGTTATAAGCATCCCATTTTTTTAAAATTCCAATATAGTCTATGCCTTCTTTGGGCTGTGCCCACACACTTAGTACAACAAATAAGAAACAGTGGAAAAATAATAATTTCTTTATCATAGAGTAAAGGTTATGTGTGTCGGTGATGTGGCTAAACAGAAGTTATTAAGCAGATCCATGTTGGATCAGTTGGAATAAAATTATTGCATTTTTACAATAAGCAGTAAAATTCGGTAACCACCCCCTGCAAAGTTTAGTGTGTCATATAATTACTTCTATCTATTTGAAAATAAATCAAAAGCGTTTTATAGAAAATGATAATTTCAGTAATGGTATTTTCAATTATGAAAAGGAGCTCATTATTTATCGCCACTATCTTACCCTCCTTCATATACGGTCAAATAAATTATACGGGCAGTGTTGTTAATAAACGGAACGGCGAGAAGATACCTTTTGCATCCGTGGGTCTCATAAAAGAGAATACGGGGATCAATGCTGATGAATACGGATATTTTTTGCTCATATCAAACAAAAATATTGCGGCAGATACGTTAATCGTGTCCTGTGTTGGTTTTAAGACTTTCAAACTTCCTTTAAACAAACAGGTTAATGAAAATTTATTGATAGCATTGGACGAAAAGAATAGTGAATTAGGAGAAGTTATTATTACAAGCGGAAAATACGGCACGTCGACAATATTAAATGAATTTTCGAACTGTGGTAATAGTTATGTCGGTTCAAGCGGTTACCAGACACAATTAGCCCAGCACTTCCAGGCACCGATGAGAAATAGTCTTTTGGGTAATGTGAAAATATGCAGGATGCATATTCCCTTTTTATCACCGGAAAAAGCGAGGTTCCGCATAAGGATTTATGATATGGATAGTATCACTTTAGGCCCGGGTAAGGACCTATGCAACCAGGTGATTGAGGTGAAGTCGGGCGAGAAGAACATTTCGATTGACATGGAGAAGTATAAGCTCAGAATTCCAGGTAGGGACTTTTTTGTGGCAATAGAGTGGCTAAAGATTCCACTCAATGAAAATAAGCGTAAGACCAAAATGGCGGACGGCCGCGTTATTGAAACGATTACTTATAGGCCGAGTATCGGTTGGACCGACAATCAAGGTGCCAAAATGGAAGCATGGATGCTTGACTATAAAGGTAACTGGAGGCCGATGTTTAATTCGAATAACAAAACGAGCGTATCCATCTCGGTTGAGTGTCTAACGCAAAAGACGCCAAATTAATATCTGTTTGAAATATTTATTATTGTCACATCATTTGCGTATTTTTTTATGCGTGATTCATTTCGCGCAGATTGCGCGGATTTAGCAGAACACGCAAATAGTTCCAAAAATCAGCGCTATCTGCTCCATTCGCGAGATCTGAGCGACATGGACCTCGAAAATTTGGCCACCTGGGAATCGTTAGACCGATTAGGCAAATAAAAAATATCATCAAATACTTATGCACCGAACACTTTTATTACTACTTATTTTAATTCTACCTTCTGCTATGCATGCATGCATTTGTGCGGAAATCAGGACACTAAAAGAGGACGTGTTGTCATACACTTTTATCGCGCGTATTCAAGTCCAGAAAACATTCCTGACGGAGGATTCCGGCTTCGATGGCAATATCAAGGTGTTTTTTAAAAGGGTAAATCACGAAATTAAAATCCTCGAGCTTTTCAAAGGAGATTCTATTAAGACATTAGTAGAGTATGATGTAAGCTCTTCCTGCGAGATCGGTCTTAAAGAAGGAGAGGAGTGGATTTTGTTTGCGCAACGCCATACCGTC
>DASUTO010000417.1:0-3434 GCA_036374555.1 Chitinophagaceae bacterium | reverse complement strand
GGTGGCGGTAATAATGTAAATGTATCCGAACTCTACTCTTACTTTGCGGATGGTCCATTCTATCATCTCCGTAAAACAGAAGTGAGCAGGCAGCCGCTCAGCTACAGGAACCATATTATTAATATTTCTGAATATGATGATCTCCGGGCCAGGTTGGCCAGCGATAACAGCTACGAAATTGTCCAGTACCCTGGCAGAAGATTGCGTGAACCAATTTCCACCAATCATTTCGATGGAAAATTGATTGTGCTGGTGAATGGTGCCACCATATCCGCTGCATCGGAGTTTGCAGCACTGGTAAAAGGGAATAAACGTGGAACTATCATTGGGGAAGAAACAGGTGGTTGTTATTATGGTTCAACAGGCGGTAGCTACCTTAACTTAGTATTACCGAATAGCCGGTTGCGGGCAAGGATCCCTACCATTCGGATCTTTACAGCCGTGCCTGAGGATCTTAAAAAACAACCGAAGGGCCGGGGCATATTGCCCGACTATCCTGTCAGTTATTCTATTTCAGATTTATTGACCGGCAGAGATAGAGTTATGGAAATGGCGCTGGATATATTACAACGTTGACAAACAGGAATCCGATCACAGAAATGATTACAAGTAAAAACAAAATATGAGAAAACTAATTGCAGCAATGAATATGACCCTTGACGGGTTTTGCGATCACACGGCAATGATCGCAGACGAAGAGATACATGAACATTATAATGACCTGTTAAGAAATACAGGTACACTTATATACGGAAGAATAACCTATCAGCTTATGGAAAGCTATTGGCCAACTGTCGTAAAAAATCCCACCGGCAACAAACCATTGGATGACTTTGCCGTATTGATAGACGATATTCCAAAAATTGTTTATTCGCGTACGCTGAAAGATGTAGTTTGGAAAAATTCAACATTAAAAAATGAAATTGTTAAAGAAGAAATTATAGCCCTCAAGCAGTCCCGCAATGGCGGGAGTAAACCGATTGCAGTTGGCAGCCCAAGTTTAATAGTAGCCTTAGCGCAGCTTGGCGTGGTTGATGAATATCAGCTGGGTGTTCACCCAACTATTTTAGGAAGCGGCTTGCCATTATTTAAGAACATCCGGGAGAGAATTGATCTTAAATTCTTAAAAACAAAAACGTTTGGTTGTGGTGCAGTTATGCATTACTACGAGACGATAAAAAGATGAGAAATAATTTTTTGAATCGCCAAGGAACCCAGGCATAATGTAGCACGGAGTATCTCCGTGTATCCCCGTGTCACTGTGCAAAAGCTTGCCCTGACGAAGGAAGGGTGGATCATTTAGTTCTCTTATAGCTCTTCGCAGCAACAAAAGGATAAGTTCAACTTCTCCACATTTCTCTTTAAAAAAAATATTTACAAGAAAATTTTGAGAAACCGAATAGTTGCACATATATTTGCAACCGAATAGTTGCGCAAAAAAATTTTACTATTATGAGACGAGACATTTTCCAGGCAATAGCCGACCCGACAAGACGGGCAATTATCACCTTAATTGCATTACAGGCAATGACACCGAACGCTATTGCTGACAACTTCCACATTTCACGGCAAGCAGTTTCTAAACACCTCCGCATTTTGACAGAGTGTGAATTGGTAAGACAAGAATACAAAGGCAGAGAAATTTATTACCAACTTGAAATCGATAAAATGAAAGAAATAGATAAATGGATCGATCAGTTCCGCAAAATTTGGGAAACCAGGTTCAACCAGCTCGACAAAGTATTATCAACACTTAAAAAACAAAAAAAATGACAAAGAGTTTATTATTCGATTTTACGGTAGATAAATCGACAAATTCGGTATTTGTAAACAGAGAATTTGATGCTGAGCTTTCACTGGTTTGGGACGCATTTACCAAACAAGAAATTCTTGACCAATGGTGGGCACCTAAACCATGGACATCAAAAACCAAATTTATGGACTTCAAAGTGGGTGGTCGGCGATTTTATGCAATGGTCAGCCCCGAAGGACAGGAGCATTGGTGCATTCAAGATTTTACTTCCATTAGCGCAAAAACAAACTTCAAGTTTTTAGACGCATTTGCTGACAGAGACGAAAACCTGATTAATGAGTTACCAGGATCCAATTGGGATTTGAATTTTACTGAACATAATGGAACAACAACATTAAGAATTACAGTGAAACACAAAACACTTGCAGATCTTGAGCAAATAATTCAAATGGGTTTCAAGGAAGGCTTTACAATGACATTAAACGAGCTGGAAAGATTATTACAACACTTAAAGAAATAGTCTCAAAAAAAATTGATCAACCCGATAAAGTATTAGTAACAGTTAAAAAAAAGAAAAATGACAAACACTTTGCTGTTCGATTTTACCGTAGACAAAGCAAAAAAAACGGTATACATAACCAGGGAATTTGATGCTGGGCTTTCACTGGTATGGGATGCTTTTACCAAAGCAGAATTGCTGGACCAGTGGGTGGCACCGAAGCCATGGACATCTAAAACAAAATACCAGGATTTCAAAGTTGGTGGCAAGAGATTTTATGCAATGGTCAGTCCTGAAGGACTGGAGCGTTGGGCGATCCAGGAATACAATTCCATTAGTCCGAAAACCAACTTCAAAATGTTTAATGCTTTTGCAGACAAAGATGAAAACCCTGAATTGCCAGGTTCTGATTGGGATTACACTTTCAGCGAACAGGACGGAAAGACAACAGTGCATATTACTATTTATAATGAATCGCTTGCCCGTTTGGAGAAGATGATTGAAATGGGCTTCACGGAAGGATTTAAGATGTCATTGAACAACCTTGAAAGTTTATTGGCAACTTTATCCAGGAAATAATTCCCGCTGAAAACTTATGAATAAATTTTCACTAAATAACGATCTAAAAAAATAAACATTATGGCACTTATCAATCCTCACATTAACTTCAATGGGAATGCTGAAGAAGCATTTACCTTTTATAGATCGGTATTTGGCGGAGAATTTGCAAAGGTTATTCGCTTTAAGGACCTTGCAAGTCCTGAATTCCCCGTTGCAGAAAAGGAAGAAAATAAAATAATGCATATTGCTTTGCCCATCGGTAAAGGCAGTATGTTGATGGCAAATGATGTTCCTGAAGCGATGGGAAAAACAAACGAAAATGAGAACAGAAGTAAAATTGTAATAATTGCGGAAAATAAAGAAGAAGCAGACAAATTATTTAATGGCCTTTCAGTAGGAGGACAAATAGAAGGTCCTATTGGTGATAGTCCCTGGGGTTCATATTTTGGTTGTTTTAGAGACAAGTATGGTATTGAGTGGATCGTGGAATTTGACCCGAATTATAATTGACAAAGTAGCTTAACAGCAAGGTAATTTATATTTTGTATGAAAGTACAGGAACAAATCAAAGCGTATATTAACAGTCAACCTGAGCCAAAACGTGGGGAGATGCAGGAGTTG
>DASUTO010000416.1:0-3036 GCA_036374555.1 Chitinophagaceae bacterium | reverse complement strand
GCTATTTTTTTTGTAGTCGGGTTAACCTTTCGCACATTTGAATTTCGAGACTAATATCAATTTATTCGATCAGCAAGAAAGTTTATTGGAAAGTTACTTGACTGCACTTACAGCATTTAAAGGTAGGATGTTCGGAAGCTAACGGCATTATACGATTTAGTAAAGGTTTTATATAATTCACGCCTGAGTGGGATTGCCTCACCGTAAACTATTCCGTTTGAATTAAAGATCTTCCAACATAGATCGCCTTTTCTTTTTCATTTGCCTGAAATAAGAAGGTGTAAGTCCTGTTAATTTCTTAAACTGTGTGGAAAGATGTGCGACACTGCTATAGTGCATCAGGTAAGCGATTTGTGTAAGGTTGAGCTCATTATAAACCAGCAATTCCTTTACGCGTTCGATTTTGTGTGCGATGATGAATTTTTCGATGGTAGTACCCTGTACTTCGGAAAAGAGGTTGGCCAGGTAGGTGTAATTGTGATTTAATTTCTGACTTAAAAAAACGGAAAAATTTACGGTTAGGGGCTCTTCGGAATAATGGACCAATTCAATAATAGTGTTCTTGATCTGTTGAATCAACACACTTTTTTTGTCATCCATCAATTCAAGACCTGATTTTAGCAAAGCTGTTTTGAGCTGCTCACGCTGGTCATCTGAAATAGTTTCCACTATTTCAGCTTCACCCAGTTCGACCGTTTTGTAGTGCAACCCGATTTTTGTTAACTCGTCTCTAACGACGATTTTGCATCGAATGCACACCATATTTTTTATGTATAGTTTCACGCTGCCTGGAATTGTGTATCCTGGGAAAGGGATTTGGCAAACCGGTCGGATCAACATCCTAAATATAAGATAAATATTTCTTAATCAGGCTCCTTATGGAGTATTGTTGAAGTAAGTGAAGTAAAGTTCGTACTCGTAGTTGCAGTTTTCAACCCCTTCTTACAATGTAACTTTCTATAAGAATTCCAATGATGATAACATAGAAAATGCACAGACCCACGAGAAAAAGGAGGAGTGTAGTCTTGTAATAAGCTTCGGGGTTTGCCTTGGAATTCATATTGAGTATACGGTAAATAACAATGATGTACAGCGGAATATGTACGATAGTGCCAATGGCCAGCAGCGTTTCCGCAAAATGATTAGATGAAAACGACTTTGGAACCCAACTCGCCGCAACATTAAGGGCAAAACCCAATATAATCCCTGTGGCTGTAATAAATGGCTGGCGATATGCTTGTAGTTTGTCCACAGTGTAAAAAGGTTATTGGTAGAAAGAATAAAATAGCTTCTTTATGTTGGTGTGAACACCAGATATATCCGGGTAGTTTGCCGAAGGCCGGTGTTCAACAGGAGGTCCGCCTCGCCATTTCTCAAATTATTTTTAAGCAAGCTTCCGCCCGTTATAAAATTTACTTCCCGCAAAATGTGCCAGACACGCTGCTGTTTGAATAAAGGTAGCTGTCCAGGTCACCAAACCTGGTACTTACGAAAAAGAAATTTGCCTCATCTTATCAATTTATGCAAAATAGAGGAGTTGCGGATTGTTATTTGGTTTGTATAGATAGAGATTTGTTGCACCAATAAAGTCAGGTGTTACGGCCTGGCGTAGAACTGATCAACCTGAAACTTAAAGAGCTTGCGAGGTCTTATATCTTGAAAACGGAATAAATACCTGCTTATGAAGAGTATGTTTAATGTTCTTAAAATTCTTGCCAATACTATAGCCGTTTTTGTCTTTGCAGCAGGGCTTGTATTAACGGCATTGGGTGTTTACGATTTTATAACTGTCTTCTCGCACCTGGGTTCCGATTCCTCGCATAATGCAGCCCGGTTAATGTCCATCGGTCTTCTTCATGCAGTTGACTTTTTTTTAATAGCGATCGTGTTTTATGTGCTGGCATTGGGCATCACGTTACTCTTTCATAATTCTGATGTGCCTTTCCCAATTAAACTTCCGGATTGGCTGAGAATAAAAGATTTTCTTCATCTGAAAATTATTTTATGGGAAGCGATCCTTACTACAATGGTGGTTTCTTATATCGCACACCTCGTGGAGAAAAAAATTAGTGGTTCTGAAACGAGCGTTAACGATTTGATTGTGCCGGGCGCCGTTTTGGTGATTGCGTTGAGTTTATACTTCGTAAAAAGGGGTGAAAAATAGTTCAAACTCAAACATCCATTGACTTGAATAATTCGGGCAAATCCCGTGTCTGCCTCATTCACACTGAAACAATGCAATAATCTCAGCACTTTATTTGATTTAACTACTTTTATAAGGTCGCATTCATTTCCTTCGTTTTAATTTTTTCATGAAAAATAGTATGAAAGCTGTTGTTTATCACCATTATGGTTCGCCAGAAATGCTCCATGTGGAAGAAATACAAAAGCCTGTTCCTGGTAGGGACGAGGTGTTGGTAAAAGTGCATGCCGTATCAGTAAATGACTGGGATCTGGGTTTGCTCCGGGGTAAGCCATTAGTGAACCGGCTATTATTCGGCTTATTTAAGCCGCGGCGAAAGATACTTGGTTCTGATATTGCCGGCACGATTGAAATGGTAGGTAGCAATGTAAAGCAATGGAAGGTCGGCGATGAGGTGTTTGGCGATCTATCCGGTCGTTGGGGTGGTTTCGCAGAATATGCCGTTGCCCCGGCGGCAGCTTTGATGCTGAAACCTCCCGGAATGAATTTTGAACAGGCCGCCGCCGTACCGCAGGCAGCATTGCTGGCATTACAGGGGTTACGCAACAAAATGACTGTGCAGAAAGGGCATCACGTACTAATAAATGGTGGAGGAGGAGGCGCGGGAACATTTGCCATACAGATGGCAAAATCGGTCGGAGCCACTGTAACGGCAGTGGATAGCGCTTCCAAACTGGAAACGATGTTATCCGTAGGCGCCGATCATGTCATTGATTACAAAAGCGAAGATTTTACAAAGAATGGGCAACAGTATGATTTGATCCTCGATCTTGCGGCCTACCATTCCATTTTTGATTATAAAAAGTCTTTAACACCAAATGGACGCTATATTA
>DASUTO010000415.1:0-2184 GCA_036374555.1 Chitinophagaceae bacterium | reverse complement strand
TGGGAGTGTAGTTGATTTTTCGGCACCAGGTGCCTATCCTTTAAAAGTTGTGGTGGTTAATGACAGTCCTGATGCCAACACGGCTAATGATACTATGAGCATAGTAATAAAACATTTATCGAACCAACCTTTAAATTTATCCACTGCTTTTAAAGACGACCTGGAAGGTTTGCCAGATATTACTTACGATAACAAAACAATTGGCTTGATTGGTAGCGACAGGTATGATTTTGAAAATTCTACGACATTGGGAAGGCTTCGCAGTTTTATCAATTCAGGTATCTCTTTTTCAGGTACCAAAGCATTAAGCCTGGATATAAAAGCACAATCAGCAGCATCTAACATTAACCATCTCGTGGGAACATTTAATCTTTCTAACTATAATGCAAACAACAACGAGCTGCGTTTAGATTTCCAATTCAATTTTCATGGTCCGAATAGGCCGGAGGATAATAAGGTTTGGATTAGGGGAAATGATACAGAACCCTGGATTTTTATGTATGATCTTTTTGCCAACAAAGCGGAAAGGGGAACCTATAAACTGACATCCAGTATTGAACTTTCAGATTCTCTTATTAAATACGGACAAAATTTTTCATCAAGCTTTCAAATCCGATGGACGCAGAATGGTAGTTTTCCGGCGGTGGACAAAAAATCAGCAGCCGGAGTATCATTTGACGATATACGTATTTACGAAGTAGTGAGTGATGCCCAGTTATTGAGTATTGATGCACCTGTTGGCTACAATTGTAATTTAACCAACACTGTCCCGGTTAAAATCACGATTCGTAACGGCACCAATACTGATTTAACACAGGTCACGGTGAAGTACTCTATTAATGGAGGAGCCTGGACGTCTGAAACCATTCCCACCATAAATGGAGAATCAACCATTCAATATAGTTTTTCCAAAGCCGCTGATTTCTCAAAGCCAGGAAAATATATCATTAAGTCCGTGGTAGATTATGGCAATGACAGCTTTCGTAGTAATGATACAATTACATCAGTCATTCAAAGCCTTCCTTACATAACGGCTTTTCCTTACTTGCAAAATTTTGAAGAAAATGACGGCGGCTGGTTTTCAGCAGGCTCCCCCAATAGCTGGCAATATGGTACTCCGGCTTCAGCCAAAATAAAAACAGCGGCCAGTGGAACAAAAGCCTGGAAAACCAATCTTTCAGGTGATTATAACAACGAAGAATTCTCATTCTTGTATTCGCCTTGCTTTAATATAGCTGGCATGACGAAACCTACTGTTAGCTTTAGTGCAGCATTTGATTTAGAGGATTGTGGTGCTACGCAATGTGATAAGGCATGGATTGAATATTCATTGGACGGGTCCGATTGGCTGCGACTAATTGATACGGCAAATGAGGCAACTAACTGGTATAATAAAACTACAATTGCTCAATGGAGCATAGAAAATTACACGAGGTGGCATGTGGTAACGGCCTCATTGCCAACTGGGGTTAATAGCCTGCGCCTGAGATTTGTTTTGCAAACCGATCCAGGCGCTACCAGGGAAGGAATTGCAATTGATGATGTGCATGTGTATGATAATATACAAGGAATATATGTGGGTACTGACGTTTCGCCTGTGGTACAAAACATTCCAGGCGGGAATGGTTGGATAAATTTTAGCCGCGATGGAAAGTTGATTGCATCGATTTTACCAAATAACCAAAACCTGGGTGCTACTGCAGTACAGGCATACATTTTTACCGACAGTGTTCGCAACAATGGATCACAGTATTATCATAATAGAAGTATCACCATTAAACCGGCTCAAACTTCTTTAAACGATTCAACTATTATACGATTTTATTTTTTAGATGGTGAAACCGAAGCACTTCTAAATGCTACCGGCTGCACGGGATGTACAAAACCTTCGAGTGCCTATGAACTTGGAATTTCTCAGTATGATGATTATGACAGCAATTTTGAAAATGGAAGCATTCATGATAACCAACAAGGTCTATGGGCTTTTATCAGTCCGGATAAAGTAACAAAAGTCCCTTTCGACAAAGGATACTATGCAGAATTTAAAGTGAAAAATTTTTCCGAATTCTGGTTAAACAACGGAGCTATTGATAAGAGCACCACTTTGCCAGTTAAACTATTAAGCTTCTCTGCTCAAAAAACGGCAGGTTTAGATGCCATGCTTAGCTGGAATGTGGGTACGGA
>DASUTO010000414.1:0-7585 GCA_036374555.1 Chitinophagaceae bacterium | reverse complement strand
CCTTAATAATATTACTATTTGTCGTATTAATAGAGGCAACAATGATAGAAAGTAATTGATTTGCTTCCATAAAAAGTTCTCTTAACTCTTTTTTTGATTCTGAATTAAATTCTGCTATCATTTCATAAAAGAACATTGTTTCGTCAAGTTCCTCTTCAACAATTTTCAATTTATTCACGAAATCAGCTTTCGACTTTGCACGGCATGCTGATCGGTAATTAGCCGCGGAGGAAGCAGAACTTCTTATTATCTGATCAATATAGACCTTGTTGGCAGGGGTGAACGGTAGTTTAATGCAGAGCTTTCCAGTTTTAACGGCAAGGCTCTTAAATCTCTTTTGTAAATCCTTTTTATCCATTGAAATTCAAATTAAATCTAAAATCCGCCATCCGAAATCTACAATTCATCATTAATCCATTTCAACAATTCATCATGAATCCTTCCATTCGTTGCAATTATTCTGTGTTGGTAAGGAGAAAATTTTTTTCCTTCATGATCTGTTACTTTCCCCCCAGCTTCTTCTACCATTAAATAGCCGGCGGCGCTGTCCCATGTTTCCAATTTATGCTCATAAAAACCGTCAAATCTTCCGCAGGCAACCCAGCAAAGATCAATACACGCAGAACCCAGTCTTCTTACAGGAATACCCTTTCTTATTAAACGGCTGAAAACTTCCAATGGACCATTTGGCATATTTATATAAGTATACGGAAAACCCGTTACAAGAGTTGAAGTAAGCACAGATGCATTTCCACTAACAGAAATTTTTTTATCGTTAAGCATAGCGCCTTTTCCTTTTTCAGCAAAGAATAATTCATTAAGTATGGGGGCATATACAGCGGACATTATTATTTCCTTGTCTTTCTCAATAGCAATGGCAACACAACAAAGGGGAATGCCATGCGCAAAGTTTATAGTGCCATCGATCGGGTCAATTATCCATTTATAAGTAGAATCCTGGATATGCTCACCTGTTTCTTCGGCCAAAACCTGGTGATCGGGAAAATGCTTTTTTATAATATCAATTATTGCCGCTTCTGAAGCATGATCAGCTTCTGTAACCGGGTTGTTTATTCCCTCTTTTTGTGAAATTTTGAAATCAGTATTAAAAAATCTTTTTAACTCTGCCCCACCAGCCATTACCGCTTCGAGAAGTGTTTGTTTAAGCATGGGCAAAGATATAGCCGATTTCAGATTTTACCTGTTCAATCTATTTAAAAGAATATTTGCTGCGGTCAGGCGGGGATTTTAGATTTGGTTGAAGAAACAACAGTGCAATTATCAATTATAATAGTAAACTATAACTCAAGATCACTGATTGAGCAATGCCTTTTTTCTATACGGGAAGCCATCGTAGGAATAAATACCGAGATCATCGTTGTTGATAACAATTCAAATGATGGAAGTAAAGAATACCTGCCGCAAAAATTTGCCGATGTAAAATTTATTTTTAATAATGTGAATCTTGGTTTTGCCAGGGCATGCAACCAGGGCTTTAAAATTTCTTTTGGCCACTATATTCTTTTTCTTAATCCCGATACCATTTTATCAGGGACATGTTTGAAAGATTGCATTTCTTTTTTTGAATCACATCCGGATGCCGGCGCAGTAGGGGTAAGAATGCTTGATGAGAAAGGAAATTTTTTAAAAGAATCAAAACGTGGTTTGCCATCTCCTTCCGCATCATTTTATAAATTATTTGGATTAACAGCGATGTTTCCGGGGTCAAAAACCTTTGGAAAATATTACCAGGGTCATTTACCAGAAAATGAAAACAATCCTGTTGATGTTTTGTCCGGCGCATTTATAATGATAAAAAGAGAGATTTTTGAAACGGCAGGCGGCTTCGATGAATCATTTTTTATGTATGGAGAAGATATTGATCTTAGCTTGCGCATAAGTCAATTGGGATTTAAAAATTATTATCTCGGCAAGATCAGCGTTACACATTTAAAAGGAGGCAGCACCACATACAATTATAAGTATATCCGGGATTTTTATAGCGCTATGGATCTATTTGTAAGAAAACATTACAGTGATAAATCAACCATTTACAGGTCATTTTTGTATACTGGAATTGGTCTTCGAAAAATGCTGGCGATGATCGCATTGCCTTTCCGTTAAACACATATCAACTCGCTATTCGTCACATCAATGTATATTCGCCGCAATCCTTTGAACAATCGTAACTTAGTATCACCTTATGGCCAACATTATTGACATAAAAATTCCCAAAGCGATCGCTGCAGCCTTACGTATTCCACAAAATGATCCGCGGCGGCAGCAGATCAGGGTATTAAAAAAATTACTTCGTAAAGCAAGGTTCACCGAGTTTGGCCAGCAATATCGTTTTGATGATATTCTTTTAAGCCGTGTTCCTGCAAAAAGTTTCCAGGAATTAGTTCCCGTTCATGATTACAATAGAATTTATTCTGAATGGTGGAAGAAAACCCTCGAGGGAGTTCCCGATGTAGCGTGGCCAGGGAAAATAAAATACTATGCACTAAGTTCAGGTACATCTGAAGCAGCAAGTAAATATATTCCTGTCACAAAAGAAATGCTGCGCAGCAATACTATCAATTACCTTAAGCAATTGATCACACTTTTTAGCTACGAGAACCTTCCATATAATGCGATTACAAAAGGCTTCCTGATGATCGGCGGCGCTACAGATCTGCAAAAAGGAAAAGCAGGTTGGTATGCAGGCGATCTCAGTGGTATACTTGCTAAAAAAAGGCCATTCTGGTTTCAGACTTTTTATAAACCAGGAGGAAGAATTGCTGCCATGAAAGATTGGAAAGAAAAATTGAACGAGATAGTGGAACATGCCCGTGAATGGGATATCGGTTATATAGTAGGCGTGCCCGCATGGTGCCAGATGTGTATGGAAATGGTGATCGAACACTACAAAGTTCAAAATATCCATGAGATATGGCCCAACCTCGGATTTTTTGTTCATGGCGGCGTGGCGTTTGAACCTTATAAAAAAGGGTTTGAAAAACTATTGGGCAAGCCTATTGTATATATTGAAAATTATTTATCAAGCGAAGGCTTTGTTGGTTATAAAACAAGGGAACATGCAAAGGGGATGAAGCTGATTCTTGATAATAATATCTTTTTCGAATTTATTCCCTTCGATGATAAAAATTTTGACCACGATGGGAACGTTGTTTCAGATCCTGATGTAAAAATGATCCATGAAGTGGAAGAAGGAAAAGAATATGCGTTATTAATGAGTACGAATGCTGGTGCCTGGCGTTATATTATTGGGGACACAATAAAATTTGTTGACATTGAGCACTGCGAAGTAGTGATCACCGGGAGGATAAAGCACTTTCTAAGCCTTACCGGTGAGCATTTAAGTGTAGAGAATATGAACAAAGCGATTGAACTTACAAGCGAAGAATTGAATATCAGCATTCCAGAATACACCGTTGTTGGTTTTCCGTATAAGAATTTTTTTGCTCACAAATGGTATATCGCAAGCAATGATAACTGCGACACCCTGGTATTAAAAGATAAAATTGATCAGCACCTGCGCAAACTGAATGATGATTATGCAACTGAAAGGGGCAGCGCACTAAAAGAGGTTTTTCTTGAAAAGTTACCGGAAGAAAAATTTATGAAATTCATGGAGCTGAAGGGAAAGCTTGGCAGCCAGCATAAATTTCCAAGAGTAATGAAGGGAAAAATGCTGGAGGACTGGAACCGGTTTTTAGAGAATGGAAAATCCTGACTTCCTTTTTGATGTTGTCATCTACACCACAATACTTTTTCAGCAGCCAACCGAAAAATAAATTATTATTTTAGTAATAATGTTTGAAGCCGTTCTAAAAGGACTTACTCTTGGTTTACTGCTGACCATATCAGTGGGGCCGGTTGTTTTCTCGATCATTAAACAAAGTCTTAATAACGGGCATCGTGGCGGTATTGCATTTATATTGGGAGTTTCAGCCTCGGACATTGCCCTCGTATTAGTCAGTAATGTGTTCACACAATTATTTGGTTACATGGTGGAGCACAAAAATTTTATAGGAATTATCGGGAGCACATTCCTTATATCCATGGGCATATTTTTTATTTTTTTCAAAAAAGTAAAAGTAGATGATAGCGGTGTACAGGTTTTAAACCTCAGTAAAAAAGATTATGTAAAAACATTTCTTTCGGGATTTTTCATGAATACGCTTAACCCGGCAGTTTTTATTTTTTGGCTCACCACATCTACAACACTTATCACTCTTACAACAGAAAACCGAATCATTGCATTTATTACATGCCTGGTATTTGTATTAGCAACCGATCTTTTAAAAGTAATGATGGCACAAAAGATCAGGAAAAAACTCACACCCCATAATATTCAAATCCTCAGCCGCATTAATGGGTTAGTATTGTTTGGTTTTGGCGTCGTATTACTTTGGGGATTGATTTTTTACGCAGATAAGATCTAAGAGTTATTTTGCAGCCAAATGAAGGCAACTATTTTTTTGAGAAAGGTGTGGAAATGGACCAAACGAATCTTCATTTTCCTTTTTTTCTTCCAGCTTTTTTGTATACTGCTTTTTAAGTGGGTGGATCCACCTATCACAATAACGCAACTGGTAAGCTGGGTTAGCGGAGATGGTTTAAAAAGGGATTATGTTGGATGGAAAAAGATCTCTTACCATGCAAAACTAGCTGTGATCGCTTCTGAAGATCAGCTTTTTCCCGATCATAGCGGGTTTGATTGGAAAAGCATTAAAAAAGCAATGGCGTATAACAAAAGAAAACCCAATCGTACCCGTGGTGCCAGCACTATTAGTCAGCAGGTAGCGAAAAATGTTTTTTTGTGGCAGGGAAAAAGTTATATAAGAAAAGGACTTGAAGCTTATTTTACTTTTATGATCGAACTGATATGGGGAAAGAAAAGAATTCTTGATGTGTACCTGAATGTGATAGAAATGGGGAAAGGGATCTATGGTATTGAAGCAGCATCGCAATCATATTTCAAAAAATCCGCAATAGCCTTATCCAGGACAGAGGCAGCAACTATAGCATCCAGTTTGCGAAACCCGAAGGTCTTTACTGTGGTCCCATTATCAAAAGGTGTTGCCAGCAAAAGGCCATGGGTGTTGCAGCAAATGAATAATCTTGAAGGAGACCCTGATATCCAGGAATTAATTAAAACAAGAGTGGTTGAAAAAAAGAAATAGATCAAAAACCTACATGTATTGTCTCACTGTTATGTGTTATTAAATAATTTTTTGACCTGATTCCGAATCTAATATCGTAAACTTTACTTAGGTCTTCAATATGAAAGGATACATTTGATGGCGAAGTTCGCTCTGCAAGTTGTTGAGCAGTTATGCCCGTTTTATATTCTTTCAAAAGCTCTTTTCCTTTAAAAACGCCAACAATTAATTCCGTACTTATATTTTGATTTATCGTTAGAAATCTTCGATATTGTTCAGGAACCTGAGTAGAGAATTTAATATTTATCAGATTATAGCTTGCTACAATGGCAGTTTCTTCATGAATAATTTTTATCCCACCCAGCGCCGCATACATCGTATCCATTGTCAACCCCACCCAACCCTTTTTTGTTTTTACAGAATCCGAAAAAGTATGAAGACCATAGATATCGGCTATAAAAACCTTTTTACCAGCGAGATTACTTTCTGTTGGCCAGAAATTATAGTTGCTTTTCCGGTCCCAATAGGGATTATGAGAATGCGATGGCTTGCCGCTGTAAAACCAAAACAAAGATGCCCGTTGATAGGAATTGTAAAACACAACAGGAGCATCTCCTGTTTTATCCGCTATGGTTTTTGCCCATTCTTTATTATTATGAAATCTTCCTTTAAATGAATTATAAGGACCGATATCCACAACTAGGTAAACACGACCCGCGATGACAAGTAACAAGGAGACAAAAGCAATAATGCGCAAGGGTTTTATCCATGAAATTTTATCAAGTATGTATTGATGGCTTAAGACGATCAACGGGATCAATGCAGGCATTGTCCAGTTCACTTCTACTTTTCCACGAAAAGAGCTTATTAAGAAAATTAAATAAACACCAATTAATGTGAACTTTAATGCTTTTTCATTTTGACTCCTGACTTCATACATCAGTGTAGCAGGTAGAAGCATTAAACCCGCTAAAGGCCCGGTTATTAGAAGCTGGCCCAGCAGGTAATCGGTTGTATAGGAAAATTTATAAGCACTCACATTGCTTTCAAACAGGTGATAGCGGAAACTTACCCAGTCATGATCCCATTGCCATAATAGATGAGGAGTATAAAGTATCAATACAAAAAAACCAGCCAGCCATGTTTGCCAGCGGGAAAATAATTTATTGTTCGACAAAAATGTAAAAAGGACTATCAATAACCCATGATACTTGGTATAAAAAAGCAAACTGATGGCTATGGCGAGAAGCAATGTGTTTTTCCAGTTTGTATTTTTTAAGAAATAACGATAGGTATAAAAAAATAAGGCAGTAAAAAACAGCAGCGGCGTATCGGGCACAGCCAAAAACCCGGCAATTTGTAGCACACCGATACTTAAAACGATCGTATAAAAAAGAAAAGGATTTTTTCTTTCAGTAAGAGATTCTGTAATTAGTATGGTGAATGTGCTAAGCAAAGCACAGATCAATCTTACACCAAGCTCATTATGAAAAATTGCATAGCCACTTTTAATCAAGAAGGCGATCATCGGCGGATGATCAAAATACCCCCAGGCAGGAAATTGTGAATACACCCAATAGTAAGCTTCATCAGCAATTAATTCTGTGGAAGCGGACTGCACTAATGCAAGGAATAGCCAGCTGCTATAAAAAAGAAGACGATGGTGTTTCGCAAAAAAACTATTGAATACATGCTGAATATTCATTTCTCAAATATAGAAACAAAGCATCAGCCAGATCATCAATCACTTCTCTTTCTAACCTTGAGTCTATTGATCGATGAGTGCAGTGTTACAGGAATTGAGTTTATTTCTGATCGCAGCCGGGTTATCTTTTCGATTTGTTCTTTCTCGTCAAGATAACTTATATATGTGTGGAATAATAAAAACACCAAACCACGATTGAACTCATCGAGCTGATAAACTTTTAAAATATCTATTGCTGTTTGTTCAAAACGATCTTTTTCCCTGCTTTCGGTCAACGCCCAACCCATACGCCATATCGTCCCATAGTAATGATTATCTGCAATATTATCTGCTCTGAGTGTAAGCCCGAGCATCAGGTCTACTATATTCAAGTTTAGGTCCTCCAGTTCTTTCAGGTATGTTTTCCTATCTCCGTAGGCGTAACTCCCATCACTTACACGTTCAAACCGATCGTTCATAATATCCAGATGGGCTCTTAAGAAAATATCCCAGCTGTGTGATTGCGCAGCAAGTATTGCAATGTCCCTGGCATGATAGCGGGGAGACTGATCCTGGCTGCATTGACCCATCACCCGATAACTTCTTTTCATTGCTAATGCCTTATCATATAGGCCAAGTTTTTGTGCAAGTTCTTCCAGTTGAAAATGAAAGGATTTATTCTTAACACAATCATCAATTGCTTCTGCAAGAATATTTTTAAAAAGAGGATCAT
>DASUTO010000413.1:0-3094 GCA_036374555.1 Chitinophagaceae bacterium | reverse complement strand
AGACTCCTAATGATGACACCGTTATTGTCAAGCAAATTGTTATTGGTTCGTATGATCCCAATGATAAATATGAAAAAAATGAGGGAAGGATCCCGCCCGAATATGTAGCCGATGGAAAATACCTTGATTACCTGGTTCGCTTTCAAAACCTCGGTACTGATACCGCTTTTAATATAGTTGTTCTTGATACGTTAAGTGAGAAACTAGATCTCTCATCTTTACAAGTAATTACGGCCAGCCACAGTTACAAAGTAACGTTGACCGGCAATATACTCACATGGACCTTCAATGATATAATGCTACCGCATAGTGCCATAAATGAACCAGCGAGTCATGGATATATCGCTTATCGCATTAAACCATTTAATTCAGTTGCGCCTGGTGATACAATTCATAATACTGCATCCATTTATTTTGATTTTAATTTACCTGTCCAAACAAATAATGCATTTACAGTCGTGCAGGATGATGTAGCGCTGGGACTTGATCTTTTGAGCTTCGCTGGTGTTTATCGGGCTGAAAAAACAACTTTACAATGGACAACAACAAATGAAGTTAATATTGAAAGATTTGAGATACAACGGAGTTTCACTGGAACTGATTTTGCTACGATAGGCCAGGTGATGCCTCGTGGTAGAATTGGAACGGTTGCACAATATGAATTTATTGACCCTCTGAATAATATGGCAGCCAATACTTTTTTCTATCGTTTATTGATCAGAGAAAAAGATGGTAAAATTAGTTATAGCAAAATATTGTTATTAAGAAGAGATGCAAAAGCTGGTAACAGCATTTCCATAAATCCAAACCCGGTTACGGGCATTTCTGTAGTTAATGTTAGTTATTCTTCACAGGCCTCGGCTGAATTCCGGGTTGTAGATGTGAACGGTAAGATTGTACTCAAACAAAGAAATACCGTTTTGCAAGGGAATAATTCAATTAATATTGCGGGGATGGAGAAACTAGGACCAGGATTTTATCTCCTGCAAGCAATAATCAAGGATCATAAACTAACTGTTCCATTTGTAATAAAATAACAAGACAGTAGCTAACATACACTTATCAAACCCGACATTAATGTCGGGTTTTGGTTTTCGTAAAACTACTTGTATAGGATTTTTGCTATGACATTAAATAATGATTAAAATATTCAATAAACATTGCAAACCATTTTTTCATTGGTTATCTTTGATCATAATCCCATTTAAATGAAAGGCCCGCGATGGGTCTTTTTTATTTTGGCACCAATCTTGTTTTAATCGTACTGCTTAAAAAACAAAATATGAGAAAGATCTTAGTGGCATTTGTGTTTGTGTTATCCATTGCTTCTCTTCCTTTTTTTATTTCATGTAAAAAGAATGGCACCGGTGATGGTACAGCAAGGCTCCAGGTTTATTTAACAGACGATCCGGGCGATTACCAGGCTGTCTATATTGATGTAAAAGATGTACAAGTAAATGTAACTGGTGATACCGATAATGGATGGCAAAGTTTACAGGGTGTAAATGCAGGCGTCTATGATCTGCTCAGGTTAGTAAATGATGAAGACACAATACTTGCTGATGCTGAAATTCCAAGCGGCAGGCTACACCAGATCAGGTTGGTGCTGGGTACTGAAAATTATGTAAAACTTGAAGGTACTACTGACCTTATTAAGCTTGAAACTCCCAGCGCACAGCAAAGCGGATTGAAATTAAATGTGCAGTATGATGTAACAGAAGAAAGACTGTACACGATCCTGCTTGATTTTGATGTGGCGAGATCCATTGTTAACACCGGTAATAATAAATACATACTGAAACCAACAATTCGTGCTATTCTGAATGCCGTGGGTGGATCTATAAAAGGAGTTGTGATGCCGAAAGATTTTCAGACAGCTGTTTACGCAGTACAGGGTGTTGACACAATAGCTACAACATTTACCGGAAATACCGGTGGTTATATCATCAAAGGATTACCTGCCGGTAGCTATGATGTATTTTATCGTCCGTCCAGCATTACTTATAAAGATTCATTAAGGACAGGAATTTCTGTCATGTTTAATACAACGACAAAGATCGACACTACTTTCCTTCATCAATAAATTGATCTATGAAACTAAATAAGCCATTCCATGATTGGGGTGGCTTTTTAGTTTTAATTGATTGCCTTTCTGATTTTTAATAATTTTTCAAGAAGTGAAGCAAGCAGATCAAGCTTAAGCATATTGGCGCCATCGCTTTTTGCTATTGCAGGATTTGGATGGGTTTCGATAAATAGTCCATCGGCGCCGGTTGCAATAGCAGCTTTAGCAATTGTTTCTATCATTTGCGGATTGCCGCCTGTGATTCCTGCGGCCTGGTTTGGTTGTTGCAAACTATGTGTACAATCCATTACGACCGGTACGCCATGCGATCTCATGATCGGGATGTTTCTGTAATCAACTACCAGGTCCTGGTAGCCGAATGTAGTACCTCTTTCGGTAAGAATAATTTTTTCGTTTCCTGCTTTTCTGATTTTATCAACTGCAAACTTCATCGCTTCACCACTTACAAATTGACCTTTTTTTACATTCACGATCTTTCCTGTTTTTGCGGCGGTTTCCAACAGATCTGTTTGACGGCATAAAAAAGCAGGGATCTGTAAAATATCAACATGCTGCGCAGCTAATACGGCTTCTTCCTTTGCATGGATATCTGTTGTGGCAGGCAATGAAAATTTTTTCTTTACATGATTGATCATTCCCAGTGCAAGATCATCACCAAGCCCGGTGAATGAAGAACCGCTTGTGCGGTTCGCTTTTCTATAAGAAGCTTTAAAAATATAAGGGATACCAAGGTTTTTGCAGATGGTATAAACTTTATCTGCTATATCCATGATCAGCTCTTCACTTTCTACCACACATGGCCCTGCGATCAAAAAGAAATATTTATCATCGTACGATTGATTGCCGAACAGCTCTTTCAAAAATTTTTCCATAGCGGCAAAGATAATGTACATGAGGGGCATGTCATTCACAATCCTTCCGCTCTAAAAACAAAGCAATTGGAAAAATTCCAATTGCTTTTGAAATAAAGTTAGCATTGATCTTATCAAATTTTTTTTATCTCCATAC
>DASUTO010000412.1:0-2236 GCA_036374555.1 Chitinophagaceae bacterium | reverse complement strand
GAAGTAATTGTATCGGCTTTCCTTTTTCCTGGTAGTAACCCATGCCATCAGTAACCATTAATATTTGCCCGCCCGGATGTGTGTGCCAGTTATTTCTTGCACCCTTTTCAAAGACTACATTTGCTATTTGGCAATTTAAAGCGGGATCATTCGGAACTAACATTTTTATCCATACTGAGCCTGTGAAATATTCAATTGGAGCTTTTTCGCCTTTTGGGAAAATGATATTTTGATTTTCTGAAATACTCATGATGTTTTGTTTAAAGTAAGTGATCAGACTTCCCTCAATATTTTCTCCCTGGTCTTCATCTCTTCAAGATCGATCAATGAAAGATATTTCCGGATCAATTCTTCATCGAATTCTGCACGGCGATTCATCCCGCTAAGAAGTTTCCGCTGATCCTCTAATAGTTCCAGGTAAATACCCTGAAAATTCCGAAGCGCATTTTCATTTGTTCGACCTGTGTTTTCGAGTTCCCCGCTCAGCAGCTTCATATCAATTTCCAATCTTGCATAGAGATTGTGCAGGTGTTCATTGTAGGGCAACTTCCCATCATACTTTTCATTTAAATATTGCAGGGAGTATTGTGCCATCTTCTTTTGAATGATGAGCTCCTGTTTCTGTTCCGGTATCACAGTTTTATCTTCCACTCTTACTTTGCGGATCACCCACGGAAGCGTTAATCCCTGTAAGACCAATGTTACCAGGATAACAATAAAAGTTATAAAGAGAATGAGATTGCGATTGGGAAAAGGCTGTCCCTCATCAATCAATAATGGTATAGAGAGTGCAGCTGCCAACGATACCACACCACGCATTCCTGCCCATCCAAAAATAAGTGGGCCTCTCCAACCAGGATTTGGATCAGCCACCGTAATAAAATGACTCATAAAACGGGTGAACAATGAAGCTCCAAAAGTGCATAGTAGGCGGGCAACAATGAGTATGATTGAGATCGCCACCCCATACCAAATGGCCCTGCCTAAACTAATATCGCCAAGTTGATTTATGATCGAAGGCAGTTGCAGCCCAATAAGAAAGAAGATCAATCCATTTAATACAAAAACGAGGTTGGTCCATACGTTGATCCCTTCTACCCTGCTCCGGTAATTGAGCATGCTTTGTCGTTTATTCGATAGAAGAAGTCCACCCGACACCACGGCCAGCACACCCGAAAAATGAAAATATTCCGCAGCATGATACATACAGTAAGGAGTTACCAGTGTTAATATAATTTCTATGCTGGGTGTTGTTGGCAACCATCGATGAATGGCATAGAAAATAAATCCAATAGCAACACCGATAAGTGTTCCCATTACAATGACAAGAATAAAACTTATGGCTGCCTCCTGGAAATCAAACTGCCCGGTGATGACTGCTGCCAATGCAAAACGAAACACGATCAAAGATGAAGCATCATTTAGTAAACTTTCACCTTCGATGATACTGAGAAGCCGTTTAGGTACTTTTACCTGCCGCATAATGGTTGTTGCTGATATGGCATCAGGCGGAGAAACAATACCTCCCAGCAGAAAGCCCAACGCCAGGGTAAAACCAGGAATTAATGCATAGGATGCAAATGCAACGACACAGGAAGTTATAATGACGATAGGAAATGCAAAGCTCATGATCACACGTCTCCATTTCCAAAATTCTTTCCACGAAACCTGCCACGCTGCTTCATACAAAAGTGGAGGAAGAAAAATAAAAAACACCAGCTCGGGGTCAATGGTGATCTTTGAAAACATTCCTGTAAAACTCAATAACAATCCACCTACTACAAGCACAATGGGATAAGCCAATTTCAATTTGTTTGCAAGCATGACCAATGCAAGAATGATCATGATGAGAAAAATATACCCGATAAAAATATTTTGCATGAAATGAATTGGATATAAAAATAACAAAAGCCCGTTGAGGTTATTGATTTTAACTGCGCTACATTTAAATTGACATGACTGGGTTATTTGGGCGTATAAAACATAACTTAGTAGTCCGTTTATATAAAGCACCTTTTCCAATGGAAAATAAACGTTCTGCTGATCCCGCTTTCCTTAAGAAAGCAGTCATGGTAGTAATTGACCACCTGGAACAGGAGCATTTTTCCGGGAATGAACTTGCCAAAGAACTTTGCTTAAGCAGGGAACAAACACACCGGAAAATAAAACAGCTTACTTCCCTGTCTACCGGAAAATTTATACGCAACATTAGGCTGTTAAAGGCATTTGTTTACCT
>DASUTO010000411.1:0-7919 GCA_036374555.1 Chitinophagaceae bacterium | reverse complement strand
GGCTATTAGAAATAATTCCATTTATCGGCAATCTAACCGGCACCCTGCTGGCAATTTTAATGGTCGTCATCCAGGGTGGCGGCGCAGGGATGGTGCTCGGCGTTGTGATCACTTATCTTATTGTTCAGTTTTTGCAAACCTATTTATTGGAACCGCTCGTGGTTGGTGCAGAAGTAAATATCAATCCCTTATTTACGATCATAATACTTGTAGTTGGGGAATTAATATGGGGAATTCCCGGAATGGTACTGGCCATTCCTTTATTGGGAATCATTAAAATCATTTGCGATCATATCCCATCATTAAAGCCTTATGGTTATTTGATCGGAAGCGATCGAAAGAAAAAAAACATATTTCTAAAAAGAAAAAAATAAAAGGAGTAATCAATAAGGCAAGCCGTTCCTTTCAACAACGGCCTACCTTAAATATTCTCTTAAGATCAGTTAAGGAATTTTGTTTTTATACGACCAACAAGACCGCCGCTTCCATTGTTAGGTCCTGCAGCGAAATAGAGATAATAACGATTCAGCCCGGTTATGGGTGGAAATGTTATTCCCCATAATCCGTCGATCTCGATCGCTTTGCCATTTGTAGAAAGCGGGCCGATGAAATTTCCGTTTTCATCAAAGGCATTAATATGACCATCCCCATTATTTCCTACCAGGATCACATTTGTTATTTGAGTCAGACTGAACTCACCCCAAAAACCAGCAGGTGCTACAGTTATGCCCCATGGCGCATTCAACTTACCTTTTGATGCAAATCTTTTCAATAATGTGCCGTTTGTATTGAATATATTAATGTATCCATGACCCGGACCGATCTCTCTTTTTCCGGTTGCATCTTTCCTGGCATACATCACATACAATTTACCATCACTTATAATCTGGATGTTAAATGGAGAGTAACCTGCTGGAAGATCCGGATCGATAAATGGTTTAGTATTTACCTGGTTCCAGTTCTCATCAAACACATCAATTCTATTTTGAGCAAAGTTGGCGGCATATATAAAGAAATCACTGCCGTCATTAGCCAGGGTAACTCCTAAATAGGAAGCACCCGATGAATGGTCTATTTTTTTTACTGCACTACTACCAAGGTTCCACCCGGAAATTATACCATCAGACGTAGCAAAAATGAAAACTGCAGGATTACCATTAGGAAGTTTAAAATCATTTGTAGGATTATAAACATGCCCCGTTGGATGACCAGTAGTTGTGTTAAGTGCATGCGGAATGTCAACTGGACTTCCCACTTTTAAGCCGTCAAGATTATAGGCTGAACCGAGTCCTTTGCCCTCTGATGATACCCATGCAGGACCGGAAGGAGGAAAAGAAATACCCATTGCATTTACAAGGTCAGGATCAATATTTAGCGGCTTATTACTGCTACTACTTCCAACAAGATTTAGCTGTACAAAATTCTTTAATTCCTTTGGAGCGATGTCGTTTTCTCCGCCAGGTCGCAAATTCGCAGACCCGTTGTTCATGTTTTTTTGACAACTAAATGAAATGGTTAACAATAGAAGGGTGAAAGCAAATTGCAGAGCTTTGGTAAGTTCTTTTTTCATAAAAATTTGATTTAATGGTGACCAATTATCCTCCTCCAGGTTTAATGGATCCGTGAGTTAGGCTTTTTGAGTGAGGATGATTTCTATTTTAAAACTAAAACAATGTGAACTGCAGGAAATGGCGGAATTATACACCAGTGTGAATATGTCGTTGTTTTCACATTAAGGAAAGAGGTGATAAATGAGTGTTGCGACAAGTTTGGCAATAATGATTACCTTTAACGCATGCTTTTCGTCAAAGAACATTTAAGTTCCTATAATAATTATAACTGGACAGGTGAATTCATCTTTGATGGTACACCAAGCCGCAGACTTTTTGACCGCCAAAACGGGAATCAATTGCTCTTTATCATTAATCTTTATGCTTCACAGAACGATAAGTTTTCGACAGACGATGTACAAAGAATTGAAGAAATGCTTGTCAATAAATTACCTGACGGGGTTAAGAGTGAGATCTCGGTTCTGAATTGGCTAAAGGAAAATGGTCAATTATTTTTGTTAAGCCAATAGTTATCATGATCGTCTCCCGCTAACCTGCAAAGTTTTAGAAAATCTGGCAGGGTTTTTATCTTATTGTTTATACAGGTAGTTTAACTTTACTCATCACCGAATAATTTTTTGTTTATGCGTTGGATAGGCGGAAGACAAAGCTCAAACGTAGATGATCGTCGCGGTGTTTCAGCAGGTGGCATTGCTGCAGGTGGCGGTATCATTGGCGTTATTGTTCTCGTACTTAATTTACTGCTTGGTGGCGGTGGTACGGAAGATGGTTCAATACCTATTCAGCTTCCCGGGCAAACTCAGGAAATGAGTCCAGAGGAAAAGGCAGCTGATGATGAAAGGGCAAAATTTGTAACAGTCGTGCTTGGCTATACTGAGGATGTGTGGAATCAATTATTAAACCAATACCAGGAACCGACACTTGTCCTTTTCCGTGGCGCCGTTCAATCAGCATGCGGCACTGCAAGTTCTGCTTCCGGTCCATTCTATTGTCCGGGTGATCACCAGGTTTATATCGACCTTTCTTTTTACCAGGAGTTGGGGCAACGTTTTGGTGCACCAGGAGATTTTGCAATGGCGTATGTAATAGCTCACGAAGTTGGTCATCATATACAAAAACTTTCAGGTACTTCCGATAAAATGGCCAGGCTGCGTCAACAGGTAAGCGGTGAAGAATATAATAAATACTCTGTGATGCTTGAGCTGCAAGCAGATTTTTTAGCTGGTGTTTGGGCCCATCATGCACAGCGAATGATGAATATTCTTGAAGAAGGCGATATAGAGGAAGCATTAAATGCCGCTAATGCTATTGGCGACGACCGGCTTCAAAAAGAATCGCAGGGCTACGTGGTTCCAGAATCATTTACACATGGCACATCACAGCAACGCATCTATTGGTTTAAAAAAGGATTTGAAACCGGCGATATAAAACAGGGTGACACTTTCAATGACCCTTCTTTGCAATAAGTTAGTTTTTCCCACATCCAAAACTAATTATCCGGTAAGACGCTATTCAGGGTATACGTGATGATTTTCTTTCTTCGCAGATTCTTTTCTTGATGTTGAATAAGGTAGGATTACCGAACAATCTAATATTGAAATTGAATATAAGCCGGTAAAAAATACGCTGTGTATCTCTAAAACAACTGTGACCTGAATAGATTTCCAAAAAAAATAAAGGCCGCTAATTAGCAGCCTTTACTAATGTCGTATGATGAATTATTCTTTTACAAATTTCGCTGTTACTGTTTCTTTACCATTATTCACATGCACCAAATAAAAACCAGCAGAAAGTTTCGAAATATCTAATTGGGTAAGCATATTACCACTTTCCCGTTGCATTACTAAGTTACCCATCAGGTTATAGACTTTGATCTCAGCTTTCTTGTCAACTCCTTCGACCCATAAATTCAACTGGCCACTTGCGGGGTTAGGGAAAAGGTTAATTGAAAAGCTTGGATTCCCATTTTCCATGGTGGCAGTAGCAGTTGTGTTAGTAGCCGTAGCTGATATCTTAGTCGCAGTAGCAGTTTGCACTCTCAACGTATAACAAGATGTCATATTATTCGCCGTAGCTTTCGGAAATACTTTTGCATAGTAAATACCTGCAGTAACACTTAGCGGGATCGATTCATTTTGATTACCGTTATTTTGTGAGATACCAATCTGCGTTCCGCTGCTATTATATACAGCAAGGTTATAGTTTGCAGGTAGTGTAGTTAAAAAAACATTGATCGTCCCGTTTGAACTGATCGTGAACTTATAATAGTCAATATCATTTTTTCGGGCAATAGTTCCTTTTACATCTGTATTCAAACTTATTGCAGCAGCGCCGCTGATAGTACCGTTTGTACTAACATCATAGGGGCCGGGACAAGCCGGAGTGGACGGAGGCGTCGATCCTGATCCGGATCCTGATGTTGAGAATTGTGTTGTGCTATAAGTACTACTTTCGGTCAGTCCACAGTTTGCGTATACTCTCCAATTATATGAAGTGGCCGCCGACAAACCATATAAATTGTAAGATGTTGAATAGGTAGCAGAAGCTGCAACGAGCCATGTACCGGAAGAAACCGGCTTATATTCGACAGTATAAGCAAATGCTCCGCTCACAGGACTCCAATTCATAGTTGCAGTGCTGGATGTAATATTCGATGTGGAAAGTCCGCCAGGAGCACTACATGCACCTAATGCTTGGGTAGTAAACTGCGTTTGTGTATAGCTGCTGTTACCAGAACTGCAATTAGCTCTTACTCTCCAATCATAGGAAGTAGTTGGTTCCATTCCCCCTATTGTCCATACTAAAGAGGTTGTACCATTAGCAATAGTTACCCAGTCGGGAGAGCTTGCAAGTTTATAATCGACATTATAACTCAACGCACCACTAACAGGTGCCCAGCTAGCCGTACCAGTCGTAGCTGTAATGTTTGAAGTTGAAAGACCAGTTGGCGCACTACATTGCGCACTAACACGATAAGTTGCTACTACTAAAAGCAACAGGGCCATTACTCTCATAAGAATATTGAATTTTAAGCGGTTCAAAAATTTGAGGGCGGTGCAATTTATATGCACTATGGTTATAAAACAAGCGCTAAACAACGAATATAATGCCAAGAAAATTACCATGTGCTTGTTCGGGTTATAATGATATACCACAGTCAATTTTTTACCTGAAGAACAACTTATTATCCACAGTAATTTTCTCATTAGACTTTGCTATTATTACTTAACAGCCTTAAAATCATTTTAGAAAAAAAGCTGGCTTTAGATTATAATTATTTATTCACATCTATCTGTCTTACTTAAAAAATCCCGGAGAACCTGGCGGAAATGATTTCAAAGGACACTTACATGTGTCAGAAGGAGATTTCAAATTAAAAAAAGTAGTTCTGATGACAAACAAGCTGCGCTTCCGGAATATATCAACGAAAAACTTTAAATAAAATAAAAGGCCGCCATCGGCAGCCTTCATTTTTTCTCAATGTGGGATATTATTCTTTTACAAACTTCGCCGCCTTTGTTTCTTTACCATCATTCACTCTCAGCAAATAAAAACCTGCGGACAGTTTTGAAATATTAATTTGTGTAAGCGTGTTAGTTGTTTGTTGCTGCATTACCACCTTACCCATCATATCATAGACCTTGATCTCAGTATTTTTTGCGATTCCCTCCATCCAAACATTTAATATGCTACCCGCAGGATTGGGAAACAATTTTACTATTAAATTATTAGTCACTGGCAGATCAGATGCTGTACCTGTTTGTACCCTCAACGTATAACATGAGGTGGCATTATTAGCATTGCCTTTCGGAAATACTTTTGCATAATAACTGCCTGCCGCTACATTAATACTTAATGTTTCATTTTGCGTACCGTTATTTTGTGAAACGGCAATTTGTGTTCCGTTGCTGTTCAACACGGAGAGGTTATAATTTGCCGGTAATGTTGTCAATGATACGATGATCGTTCCGGCAGATGTAATGTTGAATTTATAATGATCGAGATCACTTCTTGGTGAGATAGTTCCATTGATGCCGGTATTGAAAGGAATTGTTGCTGCTCCCCCAATAGTTCCATTAATACTTACATCATAAGGCCCAGGGCAATTTGATGATGGTAGTTGTGTTGATCCTGATGTTGCAAATTGTGCAGAGCTGTAGTTACTACTTTCATTGAGGCTGCAGTTTGCTCTTACCCTCCAATCATATGTTGTGGCAGCTGACAATGAATACAAATTGACAGATGTTGAGTAGGTAGCGGAAGCGGCAGTGATCCATGTACCGGAAAATGTTGGCTTATACTCGACAGTATAACTAAACGCCCCGCTCACAGAATTCCAGTTCACGGTTGCAGTGCCAGATGTAATATTAGAGGTGGAAAGTCCGCCAGGAGCATTACATGAACCTAATGCTTGTGTCGTAAACTGCGTTTGTGTGTAGCTGCTGCTACCAGAAGTACAATTAGCTCTTACTCTCCAATCATATGAAGTAGTTGCCTGCATTCCCGATATGGTCCATGATAAAGAGGTTGTACCATTTGCAATATTTATCCAACTGGAAGAACTTGCAAGTTTATAATCGACATTATAACTAGCCGCGCCATTAACAGGTGCCCAACTAGCAGTGGCAGTTGAAGCCGTAATACCCGAAGTTGACAGACTTGCCGGCGCATTACAAACGGGTAGTGAGATTGCCTGGGTAGTAAACTGCGATTGGACGTAGTTGCTGCTTCCAAATGAACAATTGGCTCTTACTCTCCAATCATAAACTGTAGATGAGCTAAGACCACCGATCCCAACTGCAATAGAAGGGGTATTTGTTGATACATTTATCCATGTTGAAGAAGATGGTAATTTATAATCTACATCGTAACCAATAGCTCCGCTTACAGTTAACCACTGAACGGTAGCCCCTGATGTACTGACAGATGATGAAAGTCCTGATGGTGGGGAACATGTTTCACTGCCGCCTCCACCACCTCCCCCTCCAGCCTCTGGCCTGAAAGAAGCAACAAGACAAGCCATTCTATAAAAAGCCCATGCTTCATCAGATGGTTCGGGGTTTCCACCATGGACACCCATAGCATCGCCATTATAAGTAAGGTTCGGATTTGACCAAATATTTACCCTTGTACAATTAAATCCTGCAACAGAACAACGATCATTATAAGCCATGATCGTTCTCCAACGTGCAGAAGCCGGGCTTGACGAACCAAGATTCAAAGCCACCTGGTTTACATAACCATGATGATGTTCGCATGGTGTTGTACTGGCATCAACATACCAGTCATGACGAAGTCCCATATTATGCCCTGATTCATGTGCCATCGTGAAATTTCCTAAAACACAGGAATATAAAGACACATTAAATGCATTGCCTGACGAATACGATGATGGATTTGTATTTAAATATCCAATACCGCAGCTGCTTGTTGGCGATCCAATGATCAGGCTGACAAGATCAGCGCCGTATTGATCACGTAATGAATGTACATTATCCATGTACCCATCGCCATTCCCGGCAAGTCTAACAAGGTCGGTGCTGAAATCGCCTGACTCGGTATAACTAACTTTCGCCGTATGTACCAGTCTGAACGTTACATTATTGATACCTGAATTCGTCATTGAAATATTCATATTTGTTACTGCCTGGGTAATGTTGGCAATTGTGTTAGCTGATCCGCCCCAGCTATTTTCTGCCTGCTGTGTGTATACAACCATCATATCAATAGTTGAAGAACCGGGACAGGCACTTACATCACAAACGCTTGCAGTAGCCGCATCCCGTTGAGCCGGACCGCCGATCTCAATAAAATCGGAATGACTTTCACGTTGAGTAAAAGCAGATTCATTTGATAAAGAAATAACGAAAATATTTGAGGCGACCTGGTCGATCATATATTTGCTTCCATCAGCGAGCATGATCATTCCTGCTGTCCTGTCATTGTATTTTGAAAAAGTAATATACCCGCTTGCAGGTCCTTCCAAAAGACCTTCATAAGAAAAAGACCCTGAAGGATAACTATGCATTTTTATAAACTTACTCTTTACTATTAAATTGGAATTAATAGCGATAAAAAAGTCCTGTTGCGATAAAAAATCTGTTTGGTTCACATACCGTGAATTAAGATAATGCGACCTGATATCGTCTTTCAGGCGAGACGCTGTCGGTACATTTTGTTCGGGGATCGTTTTGTCAAAAAGCAGTTGCTGCGCACTAATGCCAGAGGTTACTGCCAATAGCAGCAACACAATAAAAATTCTCATATGGATTTTGCATTTTTAAATTGGGCGGTTCACAAATTTTGAGGGCGGCACAAGATAGGGGGAGCAATGATTTAAGAAATAAT
>DASUTO010000410.1:0-3983 GCA_036374555.1 Chitinophagaceae bacterium | reverse complement strand
ATTTGAGATATTTTAATGAATAGGATGAATACAGAGTTAATAATTATTTAAAACTTAAAGAGGAAATTATGAAAAAAGGATTTTTAGTAGCGTGGATACTCTTTGCAGGGATTAACGCTTTTTCGCAGAAAAAAGATATTCAGGTGGAGTCGGATAAGGCCCTAAATAAAGATTTTGGAAAATTCAAGACCTTTGCTTTTGCTTCAATGATTGACAGTAATTTAGAAGCTGGCCTTTATTTTTTGAATGACTTGGTATTTAAAAGTCAATTGCGTGAAGCCGTTCAGGAAGAACTAATGGGGCTCGGATATAGAATGGATAAAAAGAATCCGGATCTGGTTGTAAATTTTCGCGTGTTTGAAGAACCCACCACCTTAAAGGGGTTTGAAGGATATGGAAGTAGTTATTGGGGAAATCAAAAGTACAGACATATTTCTGATCAGACTACCTATGATGTAAAGGCGGGCACGCTCCTAGTAAGTCTGCTTGACAAAAAAGATGCGCAAGTCGTTTGGCAAGGATTTGCATCAGGCCTCATTGACAATGATAAATTCATAAAGGACAAAGCTACTATACGTCAAGCTGTTAGTTTAATTATGGATGATTATGGGGTTCGCGTCAATAATTATTCCACGAAATAGTCAACTGATATAAATCAAGGCCGCTTTATTTTGCGGTCCTTGATTTATAAACAAAGACTACAACCCATTTCTCGACAATCGCGAAAGACTTATGAGCAGTAAACCTAGAAAACATATAAGAATCTCAAAGGATTGGGCAGTAGTAACTCTCCATACGTTGTTTGCCTGTCTTTTCTTTTCGTGTTCGCAAGAAACAACATACGAAGATGCATTGCAATCGAATAAAACAGAAATTGAAGAGGTGGAGCGACTGGATGATGCCAAATTCTTAGTAGCGGAAAAAAGTCTGAACATTTTACAAAGGCAACTGATGCAACTTGCTTCAACTTCGGGCTATTCGTCTGTTGTGGTGGATTTTGGAAAAGCAAGCGCAAAACTTTTCGATGATATGGGAAATGATATCGACCGTCTTGCAAAGGATGAAAATATCGACGTGCCCACTCAGATGGCTAGCGAGCATCAAGCCCTTTTAAGTCAAATAGAAAACTCTAGCCGCGGACAATTTGATCGGCAATTAATTTTCACGTTAAAGGAAATCAGTGCAGGGCAAGAAAGGCAATATGCTTTAAAAGCATCTGAAGCGTCGGATCCTGACATCCGTGCTTTTGCGGCAAGAAAAATTGGTTTGATTCGCACGGTCGATCAAGCAATAAGGGATGTAGAAAAGCGGTTGTTACCTGTTGAAAGCCAATAAACAATTAAATAAAACACGTTCTCGAGCAAGTAAGGCTATACCGGCGCAAATTTTTTAAGGATGAAACTACGCTTCTCTAAATCAAGGAGCATCAAAAACTTTTTTCTTAACCGAAATTAAATCTTATTACCGTCGTAGAAGAAAATTGTTTAGTAGCAAAGTGGCGACAAATAAAAGCACGCGTTTATCGACCTAGCCAAAATGAAGAGTTCATCCGCATCTAGCTCTGTAAACGTTGCGTTTACTGTGCGTCGGTACATTTCGAAACTATTCATCTAGCGCGCCCTTTTTACCGCATTTACCAATGAAAGCCCACGAAAATTAGTTTGAGGGACCCGTCTTAGACTTGTTCTGATGGTCTTCTTTTTTGAGTTCTTTAGCCCTTCTAATAGAGTCTTTTCGTTCAATATTATAAATATCGCTGCTTGTGTTTTCGCCCGTAGTTTCATTGGTCCCTAACCCTCCAGTCCCGATGGTGGTACTCACGCCAGGCGTTGTGCTTAAACCACTCATCCCCACCGCGGCATCTGTGCTGTCGTCTCGAAAACCTTCATCGTTCTTCCTCTTTGGCGTCGTTGTTGGTTTCGATGTTCCTACTTTAGGTTGCAACAATCCACCATTCTCATTGTCATTTGCCACCTTCCCAGTGGGGGTTTCTCTGTTTTCACGCGAGGTCGAATCTTTGAGCGCACTCGTATCTTGGGCATAAATGCTTCCTGCCGTAAGAGAAACACAAGCCGTGATCATAATTAATGCTTTTTTCATGTCATTTACATTAAGATTTTATGATTCATTTAAAATTCACAAGTACCCGTTTGCCTTAAGGGTATCTGGTTCCAATTCAATTTACTTTAGCTCAAATATAATGCCTCATATAAGCAAGTAGATTACTTTCGAGAAGTTGTATTAGCCTAAGCACTGCAAAGGATAAGTTAGTCGACCTGATACCTCAGAAAAAAAAACAGGAAAATTCTAATAGATGCTAATTCAGGAGGCATCTCTTTAAAAAGTTCTATCTCCTGTAGAACCAATTGCACGTGAAAATTATGCCCAGCAATTTAATCCACTGATCAAAAATATCTTCCCATTTTTTTAGGCCGCATATGCTTCACTATTTTGGAATGTTTCTTATTCATTATTAACTAAATTTTCTTAAAATTAAAAATTAGAGCTTATGACTGATTACAAAAGTAGATGGAATGTGAGCAAAACAGCCCTTATGATTTTATGTAACGTTTCACTTCTTGCCGTGCTGGCGGGTTGTGATGATGATGATGATGAGAACAATGTTGTCCCAGTGGAAGTTGCATATGTGTCATTGTATAACGCGTCTCCAAATTCACCGGACTTAGACATAGTTGTTGACGACCGCTTGATTAACGTATATCCTTTGGATTAAACTGATCATACAGGCTACTTGAGATTTTTCACCGGCGAAAGGAATATTAAGTTCAGACCATTTTCTGCAAGCAACACCATCGTCGATACGGTATTCAATTTGGAGCCAAATGACGCTTACTCCATTTTTATAACAGACACATATGAAAGCGCGGAAGCGCTGTTGCTGCGAGACAACACAAGCGCGCCGGCTGAAGGCAATGCTAAAGTAAGATTTATTAATTTATCTCCCGATGCACCAGGCGTCAATCTTAAGGCTGACGGAGAAGTTGAATCTTTGTTTGGCGATATTACTTTTCAAGAATCAACAGAATTTAAAGAAGTGGAGGCAGATGCCTATGATTTTACCGTTATGTCGGCAACTGGCGAACAAGTTTTGTTGGATATACCGAATGTTAGGTTACAGCCAGGTTGGTATATACGCTGCTAGTCAGAGGGTACCAGACGCCTCCGGGAGGCAATCAAAATGTCCTCAGCGCTGAAATTGTAGTGAATTAGCCGCTGGAAGTGAGAGGTTCCTTTCCTTAATTTTTTTTGCAAAGCAGAAGGTATGCAACGAAATGCATGAGTATGGTTTCGCAAGTTCTCCTGATGATATTAGATCCGACACCACAGTTTAAAAAACCCCGCTCTACCGCTACACACAACTATAAGTCATCCGCGTTTTTGCGGATGACTTATAGAATAATATCTAGTCAATCGCTTGCGGCATTGTAATTTTCGACAAGAATTCAGATTGATCATGGTACAATGATCTAATAGGACGCTTACAAAGCGCCAAAAAAAAGGTTCAAACGTTTTGTTTCTTGATAATTGTTACCGGCAAAGAAGCTTTTTGCCCATAAAGTTTCAACTCCTGAACATTCGCCGGAAGGGTAAATCCATTATTTATCAAAGCATTCTTTACCTGTGTCATAATCTCGCCTTTTAGTATGAGAACGCCCCTGCGATAATCATCTGTTGCCGTCCAGAAAAAAACTCTGATGTTTACCGTGCTCGGCGTAAATTCTTCAACCACGGCGAAGGGAACCGGTTCATTCTTAATGTCATTGCATTTACCAACAGTATGGATAATCACTCTTACAGCATTGTGGAGGTTATCTTCATAAGCGATGCCAACCACAAAGTCAAGTCGCAAACTTCCATCTCTTGTGAGGTTAGTGAGCACTTCCTTAACAATCACTGCGTTAGGAACAAAAACATCTTTCTCGTCAAATGTTTTAAGATGGGTCATCCTAAAACTAAGTCCT
>DASUTO010000409.1:0-9870 GCA_036374555.1 Chitinophagaceae bacterium | reverse complement strand
GGAAGAGATTGGAGAACGGGTATCTATCGTTTTATGGGAGGGAAAGACATGACCGATCATGTTGATGCCGTAAACTATTTAGTAAAAACTCATGGTGTCAATCCACAGCATGTTGGATTGTATGGAGGTTCTTATGGTGGTTTCATTACGTTGATGGGTATGTTCAATTATCCGAATGTATTTGAAGCAGGTGCTGCATTACGGCCTGTTACAGATTGGGCGAATTACAATCATGGTTATACGTCTAACATTCTGAATGAACCTTTCAATGATAGTCTTGCTTACCGGAAAAGCTCGCCATTTTACCATGCCAATGGGCTAAAAGGTCACTTACTTATTTGTCATGGTATGGTGGATGTGAATGTTCATTACCAGGATGCGGTAAAACTTACACAACGATTGATCGAATTAGGAAAAGATAATTGGGAGCTGGCATCTTATCCAATGGAAGATCACGCATTCGTGGAGCCCAGTAGCTGGACTGATGAGTACAAAAGAATATTTAAACTATTTGAAGATGTCTTAAAAAAGTAACAAGAAATTTTTATATTAATCAAAAAGCTCCGGTTTTGCCGAGTTTTTTATTGGAATTACGCTGTCGTTGGTATGAGGCTGGCTTGCGGGTAGCTGGCAATGAGATCAAAAAGAACTTAAAGACTATTTGGCATAAAAAACACTACACTCCTTACTGACCACCGCTATTTTCGCCGGCCATAAAATCAAACGAGTAATTACTATCTTCATCGGGCTGGTTACTGCCGGTAATTTGAGCAAAGGCGCTGTATATGGCCCCAATGCTTAATGGCAAACTAAACAACAGACCAATACCGCAGGGTAATGCACTTACAATAACAATTAAACCAATAATGATAAATAAGCCCACCAGGCGTAACAGGTTGGGTGTGGTCACCCTGCGTGAGAGCTCCATCGCAGGCCATGCGTCCATATTATACACTACAATAAAATGAATTTTAAAAGCCCATACAGCGGTTACCAGCAGCATAGCCAGCAAAAACAAACTGAACAAGAAAATGTTTTTGGTATTGAAGAAAATGCTTCGAAAAAGTTCGGCAATTTCATCCTGGTTTTGGTATGCACCACTACCTTGTGACAATTCCCACAGATCCACTAACTCCGGTATCAAACTAAAAAAACATAATAACCCAATTAATACCATTACAAATGACTGTATCAATGTGGAGATCACCACAGGAGTGGCATAACTAAATCCTTTGAACATATCTCCAAAATCTGTCCAACCGTACGCTTTGGAAATTCGCCAGGTTATAAATATGGCGCTGGCCGCAAAACAGGGACTCAAAATAAGATTATTAATAATGCCACCTACAAAGGGTATAAATCCAGCGAACACGCCAAGGATCATTACAATTACACCTGCGCCGATATAATAACCCAAATGTTGTGAAACAAGTCTCCAGCCATCACTTATAGCATAGCCTATAGCAAATGTGCCTTTTGTTTCCCGTAGTTCTTCAATTGATTTCATTTGTTGGTTTTAAAAAGCAAAATAAAGAATTCAAATTAAAAATAAGATGCTGAATGAACCTGTCTTAAAATCGTTCGCTTAGTGTAACGGAAACGGACAATTTCTCTATCCTCCGGCTTCTAAAATATTGTCGGGCAATCTTCTTTTTAAATGGCATGTTTTTGAATGGTAAAAATCAAATGGACCCGATCAACCGAAACCTGGAAATTCGCCTCTGGACATTAATGGCAAAAAAGCTTGCAGGGGAAACCTCGCAGGATGAACTGATCGAATTGGAAGGATTAGTTCAGAAAGTTCCAAATGCGCATTATGTGATAGAGATCCTGACTTTTTGGTGGGAAATTTCAGAAAGATCAGGTAAGGAGCAGGCAGAACAGGCGGTGACTGATCTGCTATCACAATTAGAAAAGGAAAATGAAATGTTTCGCCCAAACAAAAAAGGAAGGATTGATAATTTATGCCTTGCTTAAAGTGAATGGCTTATCCTTTATACAACTCAGCACCCCCTGGCGGGGCGCAAACCGCAACCTCAGTTGGACTAAAGCACTTTCGGATCTATGTATGCTCAAAAAATTCCCATGTCCGCAACACCTGGTCTACACGCTGACAATTGTATAAACAGAATGAACTCTTCTACTTCTAAAACAAACAAGGAACTAAAACCTTACTATCTTTAAAGTAGCACTGCACATTTTATTTAATGTTTGTTTTATGAAACAAAATATACATCGCCGCCGGTTTATTCTTGACACTTCAGCAGCCTTAGCACTGGCGGCGTTTAAAACGAGAAACCTTAATCTTTTTTCATCCGCGCCGGCACGGCGGGTAGCATTGATCGGCACAGGATGGTATGGTAAAAGTGATTTGTTTCGCCTGATGCAAGTGGCTCCCGTAGATGTAGTAGCACTGTGTGATGTTGACAAACAGCAATTGAATAAAGCAGCTGATATGGCAAGCCAGCGTCAAAAAAATAAGAAGCCGGCTTTATATGGCGATTACAGAAAATTATTGACAGAGCAAAAACCGGAAATTGTTTTAATAGGTACCCCCGATCACTGGCATGCTTTAAACGCCATTGATGCAATACGATCAGGTTCCCATGTTTATTTGCAGAAACCGATCAGCGTAGATGTATTGGAAGGTGAAGCGATACTAGCGGCTGCAAGAAAATATAGACGCGTAGTACAAGTGGGTACACAACGCAGAAGCACACCCCATCTTATGGAGGCAAAGAAAAATATTGTGGATGCAGGAAAGCTCGGAAAAGTATCACACGTGGAAATGTGCTGTTATTTTCATATGCGTAACAATGGAGATCCCGCAGTGCAAGCAGTACCGGATTTTTTTGATTATGAAATGTGGACAGGTCCTGCGCCATTACGCCCCTATGATGGTTTACCTCATACGCGTTGGTGGCGAACATTTATGGAATACGGCAACGGGATCATGGGTGATATGTGTATTCACATGCTTGATACAGTACGATGGATGCTGGATCTTGGCTGGCCAAAAAGGATCAGCTCAACAGGAGGAATCTACAATGATAGGACAGGTAAGAGTAATATTGCAGATACACAAACTGCCATTTTTGAATATGAAGGGTTGAATTGCGTTTGGCAGCACAGAAGCTGGGGCACACCTGCTGATCCTGAGTACCCATGGTCGTTTAAAATTTTTGGAGATAAAGGAGCATTGTACGGAAGTACTATGAAATATGATTTTATCCCTGCAGGAAAGGAAGCAAAAATTCATGGCGATGTTGTTTATGAAAAAGAAAAATACCCTGAAGATATAAACGAGCCGGGTATGGAATTAAATGCGGCTCCGGCTACAAGATTGCATATGCTTAATTTTCTTGAAGCAATTGACAAAGGCAGTAAGCCTGTTGCAGATATTGAACAGGGACATATTTCTACCGCCAGTTGCATTCTTGCCAACCTTTCAATGCAGTTGGGAGGAAGACCATTGATCTATGATCCTGTTAAAAGAGAAGTTGTTGGCGATACTGAAGCAACTAAACTTTTACAAAGAAAATATCGATCACCCTGGGTGCATCCATTACCGGAAAGCGTTTAGCGGTCAGTTGTTTTTCCCCCGGAACTCCATGCAGTCTGCAAAGTGTAAGTGTTCACAATACATATCTCTTCCGGATTGCAGTTAAATTTATTTCATTGTTTCGACGTATAGTTGAAATTGAAAATTGACCTACGATAAGTAATTGTTCAACTATTCAAAGATGTTTATTCTTTGAATATTTTCGCACCGCTCATTACTAAAAGGCCCGATGATAAACATTTTAAAAACGAAATTGCCGGAACCCGAATTGAAGGAAATACTGGATAATATTTTGCAACAAGCTATGTTGATGAATGGAACAAAGGCGGCAACATTGCAAATCCTGAATAACACTGATCAATCACTCGAGATCGCTGCTTCTTACGGACTTTCAGATGAATTCATCGAACACTTTAAAAAAGTAACTATCAATGATGGTTCTGTATGCTCAAGGGCGTTACGATCTGGTGAATCCGTCTTTATAGGTGATATAACACAGGATAAATTATTTGCACGTCACTTATATGTAGCCATGCGTAACAATATCAATGCGGTCCTGTCAACCCCTTTGATATGCAGCAAAGGACATCTCATTGGCATGATGTCAACACATTTTAAGATCACCCGGAAACCAACAAAAGACTGTTTGGAAAATTTTGAAAACTTTTGCAGGCACACAGCCGATAAAATTCATGAGTTTATAGCAAACTAGTTTACTCTTTTAAGTTTTTCAGGTAAGCAATACTTTGTGGTACTTGTGTTGCATAGCTGCTACTTTCATCTTCAATAAAATAATGTTTGATGCCGACTTTTTTAGCTTCTTTAAAAATGGCAGGAAGGTCCAATTCGCCTGTACCCAGGGTAACATCATTTTCAACAGAAGTAAGTCCTGTTAGGTCTTTTTTAGTTCCCTTTCTCATATCTTTCAGATGCATCGTCTTCCAGCGATTCCCGTATTTTTTAAGTAGGGCAACCGGGTCGCCGCCGCCAAACTGTATCCAGAAAATATCCATTTGAAATGATACATATTCAGGGTTTGTATTTTTAATCATGTAATCTAACAATGTTCCATCTTCATAAGGCTGGAATTCATAGCCATGAGCATGATAGCAAAATGTGAGACCATTCTCTTTCAAAATTTTTCCCGCACGGTTAAAATCTTCTACGGCCTTTTTTGCATTTTCAAAAGTCAGTACATTGTTTTGATGCGGTATCCAGGCACACATTACATAATTGGCGCCCAATATCTTTGCTCTCCACACTACTGAATCTATTTTATTTACAAGGTCCTCATACCCTGCACCTGTTGATGGTATACTAATGCCTCTTTCATCGCATAACTTTTTAAATTCTGCGGGATGCATTCTTCCGCCACCTCCTTCTATCTCAGTAAAACCCAACTTTTTTATTGTATCTAATACTTTGACGGGATCATTGCCGATGCTTCTCCGAAATGTATATGTCTGCACACCAAGGGGCGCTGTGTATATTGGCTTTTGCGCTGAAGCGATCTCATTTATGAATAAAATTGCCAGGAAGGCCAGGATTTGTTTTTTCATTTATAAAAATTAAATTATTGATATAGTCATGGATCGATGCGTGATCTTAATTTGTTTACTTTTTTACCCAGGATGAAATTAAACCCCAGCAGCATTATAAGATTAAATAAAGATAAAGGTACATACAGGATCAACGTCCACCTCACCCATTCATATTTCCAGAAAATCACATAAAGCACTACAGATAAAACAGTCCTGACGGTCCATATTATTAACTTCTTCTTTCTGTATGCGGAAGTTAACCGCTGCTGGCTTGAAAATTCTTCAATCTCCGCTATTAAGTTTTTTTTATACTCTTCCATTCCAGGTATTTCAGATATTTCCTTTTTTCAATTCGTCTACAGCAAAGTTTGCTGCCCTTGCCGTGATCGCCATATAAGTCAATGTTGGGTTTTGCGAACCGGTAGATGTCATACAAGCACCATCAGTGACAAAAACATTTTTACAATGATGAAGCTGGTTCCATTTATTTAATAAAGATGTTTTGGGATCAAGTCCCATGCGAATACCGCCCATTTCATGAATATCAGACCCCGGTGGTGATTGTGTATCTTCCACTTTTATATCAACGAATCCAGCTTTTTCAAACATCAGCTTCATTTGCTCCATATAATCAACTACCATCTTGTTATCATTTTCATCCCACTCGCATGAAACAATTAATTGCGGGATGCCGTATTTATCTTTCAGATCTTTTGATAACCGAACATGATTTTTTTCCAACGGAACACATTCACCCATCATCCAGCTGCTGATATACCAATCACCTAATTCTGGCTTTAACAAATTTTCTCTTAATTGATCCCCTATCATCTCTGTATTTGAAAACGTTCCTCTTCCCCCGGCAATTCCTGTTGCATAGCCTCTCAAGAAATCCATTTCCTGTTTGAATACATTTCTGAAACGTGGTAAGTAACTATAACTCGGGCTGCGCCCATCCGTTTTCTTATCCTTCAGTCCTTCAAAAGTTGCATTTGCTTTACCACGGTAATTATGCCATGAAACAAATTTGCCAAGTAAACCGCTGTCATTACCCAAACCGTTCGGAAACCTGTTTGAAGTTGAGTTCAACAGGATCGCATTGCTATTGAGAGCTGAAGCATTTACAAAGATCACATTCGCATAAAATTCGATCATCTCTTTTGTATCGCCATCAATGATCCTTACACCGGTCGCTTTGACCTTTTGATCATCATAAATTATAGAGTGAACAACTGAATGTGGCCGGATGGTAAGGTTTCCCGTCTTCAACGCCCATGGAATGGTTGACGCATTGCTGCTGAAATATGCGCCGTAAATACAACCCCTGTTACACATTGTTTGGTTCTGGCATTTGCTTCTTCCCTGTTCTATATGGATTTGCTGCGGATCAGTGATATGTGCACATCTTGCGGCAATCAGATGACGGTCAGGAAAATTCTTTTGTAAGACCTCTTTAAAATAATTTTCAATACAACTTGTTTCAAAAGCCGGCATTACTTCGCTATCGGGTAGTTCAGGCAAGCCATCTCTATTACCCGCTATGCCCGAAAATTTCTCTACATAGCTATACCATTGCTCAATGTCCTTATACCGGATCGGCCAGTCAACCGCAAATCCATCTCTTGATGGTCCTTCAAAATCATAATCACTCCAGCGCTGAGTTTGCCTTGCCCATAATAAAGATTTACCGCCAACATGATAACCCCGAACCCAGCGAAAAGGCTTTTCCTGGATAAAAGGTTGCTCATCATCTTTCAGTGCCCAATGCAAGGTCTCTTCACGAAGGTTTCTTGCACCTTGTAAATTCTTTCGTTGTTCAATTGACACAGTACCTCTGTGATCGAATTCCCAGGGAGCTTTTGAGGCAGTTGGATAATCTTTTACATGTTCTACATTGCGGCCCCGTTCAAGCACCAATGTTTTTAATCCTTTATCACAAAGTTCTTTTGCCGCCCAACCGCCACTGGCACCTGAGCCGATGACGATGGCATCATATGTTCTTTTATTATCGTCAGGCATGGTTGGCTGCATTTACATCAACGGTACCATAATAATGTCCTGGTGCTACTTTATAACCAAGATATTCTTCCATTACTTTTTGCGAAGTATTAAAACCTCTTATTGTTTCTGATTTTACAAGGTCGAAAAAATCTTTCTCTTCTTTTTTTGCTGAAACGGAGAGTTTTAATAATAGTTCTTGTCGCTGCGCCTGCGTACAATCAGCAAAGGATCTCTTATTTATCGCTTTTGCAGAATCTTCCAATGCCTTTAATTGTATTTTTACATTATCCTGCACCTCTTTTTCATAACAATCATCGATCAGTTTTTGAAGAAACTTATCAACACCAACTGATAAAGCACCTATGGAATTTCCTGCCGGAATTATAGTGTCAGTAATACTTGCTAAAATTCCTTGTTCCGCTATCGAGAATGATGTTTGATGAGTCGTTGAGTCACTCATTCCGCAACTAACCACCCACTGTGGAAGTGTGATCAACCCACCGGAAACAATGGCAAGATTTTTTATGGCTCTGCGACGATCCATTTCACTATTGAGAAATGAATTTAAATAAAATTCGGCGGCTATTTAGAAAATTCTTATGTAACGCTGATCCTGTAATATGTGCATTAATAAAAAATACCTGCCTGGTGAAATCAGACAGGTAGTTAAACTAAAGACTAAAATTATTCCAACGTATTATTTTTTGGAGGAGATGGATTGGTCTCAATACCTGTATCCTGAAGAGCTTGCGGTGTAAAAGCGGCTTTAGGATCATCATTTGTAACATAGATCTTATATTTAATGAACTCACCATCCCTTTGAGGTACAAATACTACATATTGGTACCCTTTATCAATTGCATCCTTTATTGGCTTAACGCCACCTTTCAGGATCACAACGTTTCCGAAGACCACGTTTGGTCCATACTGAACATTAGTTGCCTGACCCATATTCATCTCGATGTCCGGAACGTTCGAAAAATTATCTGTACAATTAGCATCCTTGCATTGCCATCCCCAGGTCGTTAAAATATCAGGATCACGAAATGTAAAAGAGAATACAACTTTTTTGTTATTCTGGAGATCTTTAAATTCTGTTGCTATCGCCCATAAGTTATGCAGGGTGCCGGTTAATGCTGCTGCTTTTGGCTCAGCCGCAGGTGCAGTACTGGTGCTGGTTCCAGTGGTTGTACTTGCATCTGCATTTGTTGTATCATCACTTTTGTTATCATCACTGGCGCAGGATGACATAATAAAAATGACAAAAAGAAATAGGACAATGTCTTTAAAATTAAAATGCTTGCTCATAGTTGTGGTGTTTGGGTGAAAAATAAATTTTGGACGGCCTCCTTTAGAAAGGTAACTACAATTTTTTTTATTCCCAGAATTTTAATTAATAAAATAAGAAGTAATTTCATTTAATACTCCTAAGGTCATCTTGAATGTTTTAACACGATCTACTTACAAATGGTTGATTACTTTATTAAAATACTTGACTGGTCAGAGGTATGGGCATTGCTTATTCCTTTGATAGCACTGTTATTTCGCCGCGAGCAACCCGCTACTTTGAGGCCGATCATTGTTTATATATGGGTTGCATTTATTGTAAACCTGGCGATAGATATAATTATGGAGCTTAGAACCTACTACCCTGACTGGACCAATAACCCATTATACAACATTCATTCCGTTATACGCTTTACCTGTTTCAGTTTTTATTTTATACAATTACAGCGCAATTCTTTTGGCCGATTAAAAAAAATCCTGGCTATACTTTCAGCTATATTCTTAATTATAAACTTTCTTTTTTTTGAAAACTTTTTTAACAACGAATCTTTCAGTGGTAATTTACATGCCACAGAAGCGTATCTGTTATTGATCTATTGCATGCTTTATTATTTATCAGAATTAAAAGATGATAGTAAAAATCTTTTTAACGGACCGGACTTTTGGGTGGTAACGGGACTAAGTATTTATGTAGTCGTCAATTTTTTTGTGTTTCTGTTTTACCTGCCAATGATTGATGTAGACCTGGATCTTGCGGTCAACATATGGAATATTCATAATATTGCTTTTATTATTTTTTGTCTTTTTATAGCCAAAGGTTTATATGGACCTGATAGATATAAGTATTCAGTCTAGGGTTGCCATCGGTATTTCCGCGATGCTGGTATTATTTGCCAGCTTCCTGATCGTGTTTATCACTAATCAGCGTAAAAATCTTCAATACCATAAGAATTTACAGGCCATGCATGAGCAGCAGCAAAAACTACTAAAAGAACAAAATATTTTATTGGAACAGCGGGTGAAAGAAAGAACGGCAGAGTTATCAGAACAAAAAGATGCGTTACAAAAAACCTTACAGGAGTTAAAAGCCAGCCAATTGCAATTGATACAAAAAGAAAAGATGGCATCCCTGGGAGAACTTACTTCGGGTATTGCTCACGAGATACAAAACCCATTGAACTTTGTTCTCAACTTTGGAGAGGTCAATGCTGAATTATTAACTGAGATAAAAGAAAGAATAGCCAGTGAAGATTTTCCTGAAAAACTTGCTGATGAACTTGATCCACTGGTACATGACTTTGCGGATAACATGCATAAAATACTTCATCATGGAAAAAGAGCTGATAATATTGTAAAGAACATGCTTCAGCATGCAAGAAAACATTCAGGAAACATGGAGTTAACTGATTTGAATGAACTGTCCGAAGAATACCTCAAATTAAGTTATCATGGTTTCCGCTCAACACACAAATCATTTCA
>DASUTO010000408.1:0-2093 GCA_036374555.1 Chitinophagaceae bacterium | reverse complement strand
GCCGGTGCTGTCAAAATTCACAGTTTTGGAATCAATAGTTTCTGGCTTGCCTTTTAAATTACCGAAACCAAACTCTGTCCTTTGGATGTTAGTTGTGGCTTTTTGAGAGGGCTGATCGTTACATGCTATTAAAGCCAGTATGATAACAGGAATGATCAGTTTTCTCATAATGATGTTTTTGATTGATAAAAAAATAGAGCTGTTGCCTGGTGGTTTTTAGAAGTACGCAAACAACCACCCGAACGAATTTAATGTAATTTCATATAAGTCATTCTTATTTCACGCCAAGACGCTAAGGAGCAAAGTCGCAAAGGGTTTTCTTAGCGTCTTATTATTCCTTTGCGTCTTTGCATGATAACTGGAAAATAAATTATCTTCCTGCTCATAACAAGCACTAACAATTATGGAAGTTCATCATCATGCACACACCCCAAGAAAAAAATGGACGCATTATTTCTGGGAATTCTTAATGTTATTCCTCGCTGTGTTCTGCGGATTTCTTGCCGAAAATCAAAGAGAGCATATGGTAGAACATAACAGGGAAAAACAGTATATGCAATCCATGTTGGTGGATCTTGCTGCTGATACTGCCCGTTTTAATAGTGGTATTCCACTTAGAGAAGACAGGATAAAATCAATTGACACCGTGTTTATGTTCTTTAGATCCAATCCCAATGCAAAAGTTATTTCGGGTAAATTATTTAAAGATCTTCGGCGCACTTCTTATGACCAGAACTTAGTACGTAATACCATTACAATAAACCAGCTTAAGAATGCCGGCGCCATGCGCCTCATCCGGAATAAAATGGTGGCAGATTCCATTGCTTCATACGACTTCCAATTTGAATCTTTTGTTGCTTTGCACGGCCAATATTACCTGATACATCAACAGGCTGATTTCAGGCATTTGGAAAAACTGGTGAATTCATCAGATCTGTTAGGTCTCTATATATCCAACGCTTCCGCTGGTGTCGTCGGTAATATTCCCGATACAATGAGCATTCATATCAATACTGAAGGACTAAATGAGCTTCTGAATTTCCTGATGCAGGTGAAAGTATATGCCCGGCAACAAATCAGCCAGATCAAACAGCTTGAAAGAAAAGCGACGAATCTCATGACGCTGATAAAACAAAAATATCATCTGTCCGAAGGAACTCCTTAGAAAAAACAAAATCTTATGAGAAAAATAATTTCATTTATGCACATAACGCTTGACGGTTTTGTAGCAGGCCCGAACGGAGAAATGAACTGGGCCGTTGTTGAAAAAATAAAAAGAGGATACCAAATAAGTTCAATATAGATATGTTTAATAAATTTTATTATGACGCAAAAGGAAACAGGTGGTTTCGTTATTTCACTGTTTTTTGTCGTATAGCTTTAGCGTTGGGATTCATTCCTTCGGGCATTGTAAAAATTACAGGAGAAAGATTTACAGCATTACCTTCGAATCATCCATTGGGTCATTATTTTGATGCGTTATTTCAAACAGGTTACTACTATACATTTATTGGAATTGCACAATTAGTAATTGCATTGTTATTACTTATTCCAAGAACAGCATTGCTTGGTGCTATTTTCTGTTTTCCAACAATTCTGAACATTGTCATTCTGGCTTATGCTACCCGGTTTGAAGGTACCCGTATTACCACATTCATGTTATTGGCAAATTTATATTTGCTGTGGTGGGACTATGACCGGTTAAAACACATTTTACCATTTAAACGATCTAACGCAGATATTCATTCAGCAAAAACGAAACCGTTAAGCAACAACTTTCCATTTGCTTTTTTCGGCGGTGTTATTGCAGCTTTAGCAGCAGTTGTAGTGATAAATATATTTATCTATGACATTCGCCCCGGTAATTCTTTTGAAGAATGTGCTAATGGATGTAAAGGCATTGAGCAGCCGACAGCCCATTGTGCATTCTGTGATTGTATCTATAAACAGGGCAAACCGCTTGATAGTTGTTTGAAAGAATATAAGCTGGCAAAAAAAAGGGAGTAGAATGATGGTTTGCGTATAACATCGACTCTACAACTGAAAATGAATTAACTTCCTCTGCAAAACTTTCGCAAAACGGCGAGTTAGCG
>DASUTO010000407.1:0-2535 GCA_036374555.1 Chitinophagaceae bacterium | reverse complement strand
GTTACACCATTCATAATGATTCCTATCTTATGTTGCTTCATGTTTAGTTATTTTTTGAACCACATAGGCACATAGGAACATAGGTTTTCACATAGAAATCTATGTGTTTCTTTCTACTGTGTACTATGTGTCTATGTGGTTCCATTTTTATGAATAACTAGGAATTTTCTTTATACGCTTTTATTATTTTTTTCAAAAACTGTGATTGATCCTGCTGCCAGTATTTATTTGAAAAGATCTCTACTTCATAAAAACCTTTGAATCCTGTTGCTTCCACCCATGATCGTATTTTATTTACGGGAATACACCCATCCCCCATTAATCCACGGTCGAGTAATATATCAACAGTAGGTGAATTCCAGTCACAAATATGAAAAGCGAACAAGTGATCATTTTCCCCGCAGCGCTTTATTTCCTGTTCCAAATTCGGATCCCACCAAAGATGATATACATCTACAGCAACGCCAACATAAGATGAATTTATTTGTCTTGCCATATCATTGGCCTGCCCTAATGTGTTAATTGCAGAACGGGTATCTGCATACATAGGATGTAATGGTTCAATAGCCAACTTTACTCCTGCAGCTTTTGCCTGGGGAAGAATTGTTTGAATGCCTTCCTGTATTTGCTTTCTTGAGTCTTCAAGTGATTGAGCCGGGTCTGCGCCGCAAACAAGAACAATTAGTGGTGCTCCCAATTCAGCAGCTTCTTCAATTGCTCTCAGATTATTCTCAATTGCCAGTTTCCTTTTTTCTTTTTCTTTATTTGGGAAAAATCCTCCGCGGCAAAGCGAAACAATATTTAATCCCTGATCACGCAATAGCTGACCCGTTTGTTTGATATCCCGGTTTGCCAGTGCATCCCGCCAAACAGTTATTCCCTTTACTCCTTCCCCTGAATAATTCTTTGCGGCTTCTTCAATGCTCCATGGTTTGGTTGTGATAGTATGAATACACAATTGCGAAAGATCAGCTAGTGGTTTGGCGCTCATTAAATGCAATTGAAGAATGTATAATATTTCTCACTATTAATAATGCGTTGCAAATAGAGGCAAACTTCACGAATATGATAGTCGCCCCACATGCTTGATTCCCCATTTGGAATTTTACTTCTTTCAGGAATATGATCCCATCCATTCGGCCGGTGATAAATGGAATGTAATATCATTCCCTCGTGAGCATCATGGGTACTCAAATACGGTTCATCCAATAAAGTATTGACCACAGAAAGACCAGCTTGCCAGTAACGATCCCCGTTTTTGCCATCTCCTTTATTTTGAAGAAATTTTCCGAATCGCAACAAACCTTGTGCACCGATCGCTGCTGCTGAACTATCAACGGGTTCAAAAGAATTAAATGGATCAGCCGCTTTATTTAAGTAATCACCCATTTTAACAAGCCCCGGTGCACCAGTGTCCCAATATGGGATCCCATCAGTGCAGGAGTTTTCTATATAAAAATCACAGGTTGCTTTTGCAGCTTTGAGCATGAATGATTCTACATTATTTTTTCCTCCAAATCTTTCAAGAGTTGTTTCATTTCCGATATCAAACCACTCCAACTCTTCAGCAAAACCACACATGGCCCAGGCAAGCCCTCTCGTCCATGTTGTAAAACCTGAAAATCCTTGTTGCGAATTAGGACAACGGAAATTTCCATCTTTTACATTGAAGATACTTTCATGAGCAGTACGCCCCCAAACATCATAACTATCACGGCCTTCACCGTAGAATACTGAGTAATCAGCCGTCGCTTTTAAATGCTGAATCGTACGCTCCAGTAAATTGATTTTTGCATCGCCTTCACCCTGGAAAACATGACCAAGACAATGACTGACCACCAATGCACGACAGGAACGAATTGTATCTACAAATAAAGAATGCGGGCCATTAAAAGAATGAATGAATCCTCCGGTCCTGATCGGTGTCCATCGGCTGGCCTGCACTGCCCCGGAAATCTTTAATGCTAGTTCGTAAAAACTTTTTTCCCATTCATTGAAAGGGATCTTATCTTCTTTCATTAACCGGAGCAAATTGGCATAAGTACTTACATTATTAAACCCATGATCATGCACGCCGATATGACTGACATGCGGCGCCATTTTTTCTACTGTTTTTTTCCTGGCTGTTTCTAAGAAAGACTTTTCGCCTGTTGCATCATATTGAAGAATTGAAGAACCGTATTGAAATCCCTGGGTCCATTCGGTCCATCCCCTGGTGGAGTACTTTCCATCTATCGTGAATACCGGGGATCCCTTTTTTTCATCATAATTCTTTTCAATGAGTTTTATTTTTTTAGCCGAAAGTTCCCAGAACCTTGTGAGTTTGTTCGTGAGATCAGATGCTTTTAATTCGTGATTAATGCGGATCATAATAAACGATATAATAGTTTGCCAAAGTAAGTTAAGTTTTTTAGGTATTTGATTTTTTGGCAGTCTCTCATTTTAGAGGCCGGATAGAACACGGATGACACGGATTAAACGGATTTTCACGGATAATTTTATTTTAATAAAACTGGTTGGCTTCACGTAATAAAC
>DASUTO010000406.1:0-2489 GCA_036374555.1 Chitinophagaceae bacterium | reverse complement strand
GGTAGGGTCTCAGCTTTAATATTTTTTGGCCACAGAGGGCCACGGAGTTGATGAGAGCCGCTGAGTTTATCTCTCTGTGTTCCTCTGTATCTCTGAGGTTCTCTGTGGGCTATCGAAACTAAGAGACTACCCGGGTTTCATTGCAGATAAATATTGATGAATGTATTGATCCTTCTGTTTTCGGCGGTATTGCAGGATAAAGCGGGGATGTGGCAAAGGAATTATTTCGCCAAACCATTTATGCTCATTATTCAAAGCAGATAAGAACTTAAAATTCTTTTCACCACCAATGCAAAGACATTTTCCTGTTTTAAAGCCCATAGCCACCTGCTTATTGATACAATCAATGATGAATGGAGTCACTTTTTTTTGCAAAGCAAGGTCATCGTAATAATTGATATTCCTGTCACTTTTAATGAAGCCAAGCGGACAAACCGCTCCAATAAACCAGTTTTGATAAAATGTTTTCACACCTCCATGTGCATTGATCATTTCGTAAATGAATTCAGCTGATAACTCGGAAGATAATTTCAAATGATGATCAATTCCACACTCTTCTTTCAGCTGTTTCGGTCCCGTAAAATTTACACCCGTTATCCCTGCCCCATATCTGCCCGGGTTGATACCAAACATTAAATTGCGTGGGCGGTCGTCATCAAAGTATTTAGTTAAAAAGCTCTTTACCAGTTCCTGCACCTGCTTATCTTTTTGCGGAAACAATACTTCGATGCCTGCAGGCAGGTTTCGGGGTGGTTTAAGTGATTGATAAAAGGAGATCAGCTTATCGGCTATCGGCTGCATACTGCAAATATCCCCGTTATACAGTACTGTTGATATTTTTCGTGATGGTCGGATCAGGGTTTATATATTTTTAATGTATAAACCATCATCTATGCCACTCATTAAACTTTTATTAGTGCTGGCCTTTGCCGGCCTGATCCCGGCTGCACAAGATAATTCTTCGCAGTCACCAAATGAAAAAACGGTTAGTAACAAACAGGAATTTTTTAATTACATCAGGTGTCACCGCCAGGCAAAGAACATCGTTGTCAACTGGGGAATGACCACGGGTACCGGTGTACATCATTTTGTTGTTTATCATTCAGAGGACGGTGACTTTTATGATCCGATTGAAGAAGTATTTCCTGTTGGGGCATTAAAATTCTCCTATAAACACGAATCGGTATTCCCGGGATATCACTACTATTATATTGCGGCCGTCATGAATTCAGGACCAGTGGTCAATTCACCCGTTGATATTGTAAGGATTGTGGGTCGTTGATCCAGGATCTTTTTTCATTCGGGAGTGTCTTCAGTTTCGATAAGCCCACAGAGAACCTCAGAGATACAGAGGAACACAGAGATAAACTGCGTGGCTCTGTGGCCAAAAATATTCAAACTGGGACACTACCATTCATTCCTGGTTTGAATGACAAAGCAGGCAATACATTAACTTTGTCATTGCTTGCCAATGAAACTATTGTTTCTATTATTATTTATTTGCCTTAGCTATTTCTCCGCCAGGGCACAACTCTCACTTTCAGATACGATCAGTGAACAATCCTCTTTTAGTACAACTACAAACGATGGGAAACTGGATGGTTATTATCCGGGTGGTAATAAAAAATACAAGGGCAGCAAACGCAAGGAAGAACTGCATGGATCATGGAATAGTTGGTATAGCAATGGACAATTGCTGGATTCCGGCATGCTGGTAAAAGGAATACCGGATGGTGACTGGACAATCCTTTACCCGGATGGCACACAAAAATTCCTGAGGACGTATTCCTCTGATAAATGGCAGCGGTTTCAGGATGAAAAGATCCGGTACCATCCTAAGCGAATTTCGATGCCGCTTACAAAGCTTGTTCATGAGAACCCAAAGCAGGCTGAAAAATATATAAGGACCATTCATAGTTTCTGTGCGAAAAAGAATTGTGTGAGAGTAAAGGAAGACTTTCTTCAAACGATCAATAATAATACGGAGCAGGAGCATTATCACCCCTTGTTTGAAAATGGTTTATTGCATGGGCCTTTTGCCAATTACTTTCCGGATGGTGCTGTAAAAGATTCCGGGAATTATAAGAATGGATTACCGGAAGGGATATGGATCAAATGGACGGATGATAAACAATTTTACTGGCATGGTCATTATCATCACGGCGTAAAGAACAAGGAATGGAAATTATATTCAGCCAATAACAGGCTGATCCGCGTTTTATTTTTTAAAGAAGGAAAGTATTTGTGGAGAAAGGATATGAAGGAAGGTGTTGAACAAACCGAAGAGGAAACCTCCGGGTTTTAAACCTTATTCAATTTTGAAGGATCAATGAACTCAACCTTTCATTTCATTTCGAAGAGAAGGCCGTTCAATGTCCCTCCCGATAGCTATCGGGACGGGGGAAGTCCGCCGCGGCGGATTGGCCTTGATCTTTTTGTTTCTTTTTCCATCAAGGGAAAAAGAAAAGCAAGAAAAAAAAATCTTCGAA
>DASUTO010000405.1:0-3055 GCA_036374555.1 Chitinophagaceae bacterium | reverse complement strand
ACCACCTTTATCAGGTAATGCACAACCGTCAGCAAAATAATGATATTTTCACCGAGGACTATACACCTTCCCCTCTTGCCAAGGCATTGGTTGAAGAAATGCCTGAAGTTGAATATGCTACTTCGGTTAATACCTTTTTTGGCTGGTTTACTGGGCCAGGAGTGATTTCGTATGAAGATAACCACATAAAAGCAAAAGGGATATTTGCAAGCAAGGACTATTTCAATGTCTTTTCCTATAAGCTCATCCAAGGAAATAAGGATCTGGTGTTGGCTGATAAAAAGGGGATTGTTGTTTCTGAAGGATTAGCAAAAAAGTTGTTTAGTTCCACTGAAAATGTCGTTGGTAAAACTTTAGAATGGGATCACAGAATGCGGTTAGAAGGTCCGTTTCACATATCCGGTATCGTTGAAAATCCACCTTCCAACTCCACAATTCAATTTGATGTTATTTTCAACTATGAAATGTTATTGGAAGGAGACGGCTATGCAGATCAATGGAATGGAAGTTACGCGAAAACCTATCTGACTATGAAGAACAACACAAACATTGATCAATTCAATGAAAAGATAACGGAACTCTTAAGGTCAAAGCATCCTACTAATGACAAGAGCTCTTTATTTATCCAACGATACTCGAAGAAGTACCTGTATGGTCAATATCATAATGGCTTACCGTTTGGGGGAAGAATAGCGTATGTAAAACTATTTTCTATTGTTGCCCTGTTCGTGTTGGTTATTGCATGTATCAATTTCATGAACTTGTCCACGGCACTGGCATCAAGAAAAATGAAAGAGATTGGGGTAAAAAAAACTGTAGGGGCAAGCGGGAAAGTATTAACCATCCAGTTTCTGGGAGAATCCATACTCATGGCTTTTATATCCTTAATCACTGCTATCCTATTTGTTATTTTGCTCATTCCGCTATTCAATGAAATTACAGCGAAACACCTTTATTTAAATATTGGTATTGACGATATTCTAATTGTTGTAGGAATTGTATTGTTTACCGGTCTTGTTTCGGGCAGCTACCCGGCATATTACCTTTCGGGTTTTAACCCGGTAACTGTATTAAAAGGAGGGAAACTTAAAGTCACCCTTGGTGAACAATGGCTGCGAAAAGGATTGGTGATTCTTCAATTTTCCATCTCCATTGTTTTCATTGTTGGTTTTTTAGTGATTAACAAACAGATTGAGTTTACCCAAACCAAAAACTTGGGTTATAATCGAGATAATATTATTTCTTTCGCGAGAGAAGGAAAGTACGATACAGATCCTGAGGTATTTTTATCTGCATTGAAAAATCTTCCCGGCGTTGTGAATGTTTCAAGTATGCTTGGGAGTATCCTGGATGCCAGTAATCAGCAGGGTGGTTATTCGTGGAGAGGCCAAGAATCGGATAAAGATTACATATTTAAATCCCCGACGATAGGTTATGATGTTATTGAAACATTGGGTATAGAGATAGCAGAGGGGCGATCTTTCTCAAAGGATTTTAATGATGATCACTCAAAAATTATATTGAATGAGTCAGCCATCAAAATGATGGGATTGGAAGACCCTATTGGTAAAATCATTAAGCATGGCGAAGAAGAAGAGCAGATTATAGGCGTAGTGAAGGACTTTCAATATGGATCGATCTATCAGAAGGTGGAGCCGCTCATTTTCAGATTCCGTAATGCTAGTGCAGGAAGAAATACAATGGTTAAAATCAAGGCTGGTAATGAAACAGCCACCATCGCTCAAATTGAAAAATTGTATAAGGGATTTCACCCAAAATATCCTTTCGAGTTTACTTTCATGGACAATGATTACCAGGCTCTTTATGAGGCGGAAAGCAGGGTTGCTCTTTTATCAAAATATTTTACCGTAACAGCCATAATCATTTCGTGCCTGGGTCTTTTTGGTTTAGCGGCGTTCACTGCCGAGCAACGAACCAAGGAAATTGGTATCCGGAAAATCCTGGGTTCCAGTGAGTGGCGAATTGTCAAATTGTTATCCAGTGAGTTTACGAAAATGATACTTGTTGCAATTATAATTGCATTGCCGGTAAGTTATTTATTGGCGAAGAACTGGCTGAACGACTTTGCCTACCGAATTGATCTGGAATGGTGGTATTTTTTGAGTGCAGGACTCGTGGCCTTACTGATTGCCTGGTTTACTGTAGGATTGCAAACAGTAAAAGCAGCAAGGACTAATCCGGTCAATAATTTGCGAACAGAATAGTGAATTGTGATGGCTACATGACTTTTTACACTAACCAAATTTCCAATGGGAAAGGTTGCGATTCACAAATTTTTTGTCGACATCAAGTGAACCAGGAATCTGATTCCCCGACACACAACCAAAGCTCTGGCATCCGTGTGGTGAAGAGTGAATAAGCGTGGCACAATAAACGCACAAAAACCGATCAAACTCGGTACGAACGATTATGAGTCGAAAGTTAATATCCGTCAGTGGGCTGGCTCTATGTGTTTACGCGAATATGTTTAAAGCAGCGCAGGAAATTTATTTTCAGTTGCCGGTAAATTTAATTTACTTGAAGTGATACTGATATTGGTAAAGTCAGTCTAAAGACTGGGCAATGAAGAATAAATTTTCAAAAATTACTGCTTCTTGTTATTTCCAGCGCATCAACTAACGGGCATAGTGAGATATCCGGAAGATTATCTTTATAGTAGTGCGGGAAATTATTAGAGCGTTATGTTAATATAACGTTGGCAGGTCAGTCAAAAGACTGACAATATGATTGGCACAAGTCTCACTCGCGCGCAAGCAACGCCAGAAAGACTTACGCCAACCAGGGGTTAACCATTTTGGCCGGTTGCCTATGTAAAACGTTTAAATGTTTTAGAATCCGCAATCTAGCGTCTCGTTAGTCAGCACAATACCTTTAGTAGAGAATTGAACGGTGTTGATGCTACCGGCTCAGATGATAAATTATATTCTCAATAATTCTATTCTGCAATTTGCCCAGCACTATTTCTTAAACTTTAATTGGTTTACCATCCCAGCTATTTTTTTACCTTGTTTCAAACCTTCATCCATCGAAAAAC
>DASUTO010000404.1:0-6496 GCA_036374555.1 Chitinophagaceae bacterium | reverse complement strand
GTCGGGTAAAGGTTTATATACAGCATTCTTTCCGCAGGCAATAGAATGAGTTTTGGCTTCAATGCTGAGTCTATCAACATCAGGTTTACTTAATTTAAATGCTGATAAGATGTCGTTAAGTGTCTCCATAAGTATCTATACATTCCTGTATTGCCGCAACTTAAAACTACTTTATTGCACCAATCCATCCAAATCAGGCAACCTGGCGAACTTATAGCTCGTTGAATATTTTCTATTGGAGATCGGGCATTGATTTTGTGCAAAGTTTTCTCAAACCTTAACTACTATGACGAAAATCTCTACTGCAGCTAAGGTCATCTTATTCCTGGTTTTACTCACTAACTACAGTGCAAAGAGCCAGATCGGTTACCAGGCTATTGTTACCACAGGTCTCGTCAACCCGATCGATGTAGCGATTCCTCCGAATGCAAGTCCGGCAAACGGAAGTACAAGAATATTTATCGCACAACAAAATGGATTGATCCGCCTATGGAATGGAACATCATTTTCAGACCTTGTTGATCTTTCCACGGTTATTACTACCGGGGGCGGTGAGCAAGGCCTGCTAAGCATGACATTCCATCCTTCTTATAACGGTTCTACTAACAGGGATTTTTTTGTGTTTTACACCCGCACTGATGGTGATCTTACTGTTGCCCGTTATAGGACTCATCCAACAGATCCAAATGCTATCGATCCCGCAGGCGGAACTCTACTCATCACTCCTATTGAACATTCATCTGCCAGCAATCATAATGGCGGAGATCTGAATTTTGGATCCGACGGATTTTTGTATTTAACAACCGGCGATGGCGGAGGCGCCGGCGATCCACTCGAGAATGCACAGAATCCATCTTCTCTTCTTGGTAAATTATTAAGAATAGATGTGAATGCAACTATTCCTATTATACCAACCGTTGTCGATATAGGCTTGCGGAATCCATTTCGCTGGAGCTTTGACAAAAACACAGGTGATGCATGGATCGGCGATGTGGGACAAAGTTCATGGGAAGAGATCAGTTTTAAACCTGCCGGTTCTGGCGGATTGAATTTTGGATGGGATTGTTATGAAGGAAATGCGCCTTATGAGTTAACAGTTGATTGTCCTGCCCCCGGGTCAATTACTTTTCCTTCGCATGTTTATCCAAATGCAGAGGGACAAGCAGTCGTAGGTGGGTTTGTTTACCGGGGTACTGAGATCGCTGCCCTGCAAGGTTGGTACATTGCAACGGATTACTCGAGCGGAAGAATTTTCAGGAGAAGCCCTGATGGTACCTGGTTCACACAAACGGGAGGGCAAGCAGGAATATCAAGTTTTGGAGAAGCACCAGATGGCACTCTATATGCGATCTCACAATTTTCAGATGACCTGTATAAAGTGATCGTTACCGGTGCCCTGCCTGTTAAATTAATAAGTTTTTCCGGGAAGAGAAATGGTGATATTTCCGAATTAAGCTGGAAGACAGCAACAGAACAAAACACAGCAAGATTCAGAATTGAATTTAGTAGTACTGCAGGTAATTTTCAAAACGCAGGAATTGTAATTGCAAGCAGGGATCCAAATGGAAGTAATTATTCTTTTCAGCATCATTTCAATTCCATCGCTGATCTTTATTACAGGCTGGTGATCGAAGATGATGACGGGCAACTTGCTTATTCATCCATTATCAGGTTATCATCAAATAAGAAAGGGATCAAAATATTTCCTACAATTATTACTACCGGGATATTGAATATTCAAACTGAAACGCCTGCAACCAAATTACAGATCATAAGTGCTAATGGGGCCTTGGTGTTTCAAAAACAACTGAATGGATCTACAGGAACAATAGCTATTTCTATACCTCAATTTTCAAAAGGTATTTACATTGTTCAGTTGCATATGAATGATGGAATAAAAAGAGAAAAGATATTTATCGAATAACCTTTACTACTTTCTTATTTCATAACATAGCTCCACCATTCCGCTTTTGTAGGCTGTTACATCTTTCAGATGCAGGGCTTGTTCTTGCTCTATATGGTCAAAAAAAGGTATCCCATCACCCAATAGGATTGGTAAAACAGATAACCTAATTTCGTCTGCCAGTTTTAAGCGAATGAAATCTTTGACAAGCATTGCTCCGCCCACAAGCCAAACATTTTTATAGTTTGGTTTTAGTCGTTCGTTCACAAGCTTGTTCAAGTCACCCGAGTAAATTTCAACATTCTTTCTTTCAACCGGGAGATCTCTGTGTGTTACAACAATGGTCGGCGTATCGCCATAAGCCCAACCGTAAGATCTTGAAAGCTCCAGGGCATGTTCGTATGTCCGTGCACCCATTACATAGCAATCTATTGTTTTCAGAAATTCTTCCGAGTTTGGTTCAGCAATTCCTTTTTCGTAGTAGTCGGTCGTCTCGAACCACGAAACGCTATTATCTTTTTTAGCAATGATTCCGTCAAGACTTGAGACCATATGTATCGTTAGTTTAAATGTGTCTGTCGTCATTTATGGTCGTTTAACTTTGCATGTAGGAGACGGATCGTTGTAGCTTATGAGGTGTCAGAAGTCTACAAGTAATAACCTAGTCCACTGGCTCATACGGCTTAATTTGTTTCATAAACGCTGGCATTTTTTCGATTTTACCAATATCAAATGAACCATAGCTATGAAATAATGGTTTGTCTATGTCAAGGTAATGAAACCAAAAAAGAACCTTAAATTTATCCAATTTGGGAATAGAATATTCATAATTTTCAAGATAGTCCAACGAAAAATAATATTCGTCGTATGCGGCTTGATCATTATCTGCTTGGGAAATATCGGACAAATTAAATTTATCATCAATATTTTCAATCATTAATTCTACCAAATAAGCATTATCCAATTCATCTAAAACTGTCGCTTTATATTCGTTGTTATTAATGTATTCTGAGCCATACTTTTGACGAATTGATTTTTTTACAAGTTCATCGTCATATTCTAATTTATAAACACCAAGTAATGTTAATTGAGGTTTCTTCATATTGTCTGTATGGCAACGATATAAATATTGCCCAGTGCTAACTACGATATCGTGTTCGTGGTGCCGAGCCTTCGCAACCAACGTTTACGGCTTTGTGAAGGTTGGGTATCTGAAAAGCCGACGTCTCATTTTCCGATACTGTTGATTAATCTTTGTTGTTTAAATATAGTTTGTCCGCCCAACTTTTACAAAGCCGCTGTTGGCGGTAGTTTTATTTTATGCAGTCTCTTCCTGTCCGTCCCTACTATATGCCGAAGTAGAAATTGTCGTTGTTACTAATAACATCATTGTTTCTTAAATTCCATTTTCTCAGTATCAGTATTAAAATGAATATATAGCTTATCACTTTTTCTTTCGTATGACGAAGCTGCATGTATCGCATCCCAAAATTTGTGACCCCAATTTGGTTCGCCTATTTTTGTTCCGCCAAAACTTAATGTTTTCATTTTGTTGTTCTGTAACAGCTCGTATTCTCCGCCAACTGTATTTGTAACTGTGTGTCCATTCATATTCCCCTTGATTCTGTTGTCAGAAAACTCAATAATGATTGAACGAGGAATATTTGATGGTTCGGATTCACTTGTCCCAGTCGCCAAGTTGTGATATTTAACCAGTTTCCATTTTCCGTTTAAGGTGTCAGTTGTCGTGGTTGTGGTGTCTTTGTTGCAAGCAGCTAAAGTGAATAGCAGTATTAGGATGTAGTGTATTTTACTTCTCATTATTTGCAATTTATAATTACAGTTTGATATTATTCTTTGTCCTTCTGTTCCAGTTTGTAAAGTCGAATGGGCGCCATAAAATTACAGCCAACTTATGTGTTGCCGCAACTTAAAACTACTTCATTGCGCCAATTCTTCCAAATCAGTCCGGTTGACGAAACATTTTTCCCGTTCAGTATTTTTTTTTGTGATAAAGTTCTTCGGGCAAGGCCAAGGGCGGAAAATATTCCCACCACAAGTGACAATTATTTCACAAAGAAAATCCCTGTATTTCCATTCTTAAGATTATCAACAACAAAAATAAAACTGGTCTTTTTTCGTTTTTACAGCATATCACAACGCATCCTTATGAAAAATCGTTGGTTGTCAATTCCGGCCAATTTTTATTTCCTTTTTGTACTAAATTCATGCTTGATATTTTTGCCCGGATGCTCTCTGGATGATAAGATAAAAGCCGTTGCTGAACCACCCGCCCAGGTAGCAATTGCAAATACTTCTTCTCCCCTTTTAGCTGATGCTGCAACCATACTCGGCAGGCCCGAGGTCCCCATTCTTTGTTATCATCAACTCCGTGATTTCCGGGCATCCGATTCGAAAACTGCGAGAGATTATATTGTGCCTGTCGCCAATTTCCAGAAGCAGATAAAATTATTAGCGGATAGTGGTTATCATTCTATTCTTCCTGATCAACTGTATGATTATCTCCTTTATGGAAAATCATTGCCTTCAAAACCGGTGATCATTAGCTTTGATGATACTCGTCTTGATCACTATACTGTAGCGCTGGCTGAATTGAACAAGTACGGATTCAAGGGTGTATTTTTCATTATGACCGTATCATTGAACCGGCCGGGATATATGACGAAGGAACAGGTAAAACAACTGGCGGATGAAGGACATGTGATCGGCTTGCATACATGGAACCACAAGAATGTAAAAACTTTTACAGAAGAAGATTGGGCGATCCAAATAAAGAAACCGTGGGATCAATTAAAAGCCATCACCGGTAGACCCGTCGACTATTTTGCATATCCTTTTGGTCTGTGGGATAAACCGGCACTTGAAAAGATCAAACTACATGGATTCAAAGCTGCATTCCAGTTATCTGCCCGCCGTGATGATAATTTTCCTTTATTCAGCATTCGCCGCATTATTATTCCTGGTGAATGGAACCTGTCAACGATCCAACAACGGTTAAAGAATAGTTTCTAGGCATATATTGCAGACTTGTTGTGCGCTGTATTTGTCAACCAAGACTTTTTATTTGCCGAAATTCGCTAACTATTTTGTCAAAGGAATATTCTCCGATACTCGTCTTTTCAAGCCTTATTACTTTTTGCTTTCTGCAATAAATTTTAAATGTTTGTTTCACTAATATCATTAAAAAAAGTCATTACTTAAATTTTTAGGTCATTTAGTTGTCCGTTTAGAACATAATTAAAAACTCAAAAAAATCTTTTCCGGATTGCATTTTTACAGTTAGTTTTAAAAGCAAGGATAAAATCAGAAAAAGAAATGCGAGCCATCGTTTATGAGAAATACGGAACACCCGATGTTCTTGAATTAAAAGAAGTAGATAAGCCTGTTCCAAAGGATGATGAAGTCTTAGTAAAAGTTCATGCAGTATCGATAAACGATTGGGACCTGGGGCTTCTCGAAGGTGATCCTATCAATCGCATGCTGAATGGACTGAGGAAGCCGAAGAGAAAAATACTGGGTTCCGATATTGCTGGCCGGGTGGAAGCAGTTGGTAAAAATATAACCCAATTCAAACCCGGTAATGAAGTGTATGGTGATCTCAGCGGCCGCTGGGGAGGTTTTGCAGAATATGTATGTGCCCGTGAAAATTCATTAGCATTGAAACCAGCAGCTATGAGTTTTGTGGATGCAGCGGCGATACCACAGGCGGCTATGCTTGCTATTCAGGGCCTGATCGACAAAGGAAACATTAAAGCAGGACAAAAACTTTTAATTAATGGCGCCGGCGGTGGTGTCGGAACTTTTGGGATCCAGATCGCAAAATTATACGGGGTTGAAGCGACCGGTGTGGACCATGGTTCTAAATTGGATATGCTTCGCTCCATGGGCTTTGATCATGTGATCGATTATACAAAGGAAGATTTCACTAAAACTGGAAAATGTTATGACCTGGTCCTGGATGTAAAAACAAATCGTTCGATGTTCGATTATGCCCGTGCATTATGCCCCCATGGAACTTATGTTACAGTCGGGGGTACTACAAGTCTTCTTTTCCTTTCTTTATTGCAGGCTCCGTGGATCAAATTGATCCATAAAAAGTATATCCGCTTAGTTGCACTAAAAACTAACAAGGACCTGGCTTATATGAACAAGCTTTACGAAGAGGGTAAAGTGAAACCCGTGATAGATGGGCCCTACCGGCTGGAAGAAGTTCCCGAAGCATTCAGACGTTTTGGGAAGGGAGAACACAAAGGGAAAGTGGTGATCATAATGTGAGGGCTTTACAATTAATTTTTAATGAGTATCCGCATGTAATAAACTTCTAATGGAACCACATAGACACATAGCACACAGAAGTAAAGAACACATAGAAAAACCTATGTGAAAACTATGTTTCTATGTTCCTATGTGGTAAAAACAAATGCAGGATTGTCTTATCAGCATAGCCAATTTAATTTGTATATCGATTCAAATAACTTCTTACCAGCTTTCCCCATTCCTTAATATCTTCTTCTCTCCAGCTTCCACCTGGTGCTGCAGTTTTTTCAAGTACTGAACAGGTTTCATTTTTAT
>DASUTO010000403.1:0-2813 GCA_036374555.1 Chitinophagaceae bacterium | reverse complement strand
GTACAGAAAGTAAATATGTTTGAGGCAGAACTTAAAGAGGGTAATTTTAACTTGTTGATCATTGATATGCTTTTGTCTGGGACAGACGGCAAAGAGATTTGTAAGGCAATAAAACAACATAGTGAGACCAAAGATATTCCCGTAATTATGATATCGGCACACCCATCTGCAAAAGAAATATGTTTGTCTGCGGGGGCTGATGATTTTATTTCAAAGCCCTTTGATATGCATGAATTTGTTTCAAAGGTCAATAAATTAATCAACATAAGGCCGAAAAGAGGAGAAGCCTAATGATGTTTTTCACTACAGCGAGATGGCCGGAAAATTAATTTGCTACGCTGACAAATAAATATTAAATGTAGCTCCTTTACCAACTTCGCCAGTTACGGTAATAAAGCCCTTGTGGTTTTAATATCCTTCAAAAAGTAGATCGGTTTTACATTTCAGCTAACCCCGCAATTAAATTGCAAACTCTGAGTTCGATGTATGCCGAAAAATTTGTTTTTGAAAATAATTCATATCGAACTCCGGTATATAGAGAGGAGCTTTCGATGATACTTAATACTGGCAATGGTTTCAGCGAAAATAAAAAAGGACAAAATCAACAAACTTGATTTTGTCCTCTGGAGTAGTCCCGACAGGCCAACGTTCGAACTGCTTAACGGAGGATCTGACTACGATCTCTGACTATAATCGGAATGTTCAAATGTCCTTTAATGAACTTTCGAAACAGTGATGATGAAGCGAGACCTCCTTATACTATACTGAGTATTCTTAAGAACTGACCTGATCTAAATCAAGGTAAATTATTAATCATTAACGTAATTTATTTGGCTGAAAAAAATATGAATTTCATATAAACGCCCTATTAAGAAAAGTAAATGTCTTTTAAATTATTTTTTTGCTCTCTTCTGATAAGTTTTTTACCCGTCGATTTTATAGCGACGAGCAATTTAAATTTAGCATTTCAAATTAATGAGAATGAAAAATTAACGGATCTTGATAGGGCAGAAATTGAAGAGTTCTTTAATCTGCAAAAACAATTGGGAGATTCTGTGTGGCCCGGTTTCGGTAAGGCTGACATACCAGTCATACTTTACAATAAAGAATGGGCTTTTTTGGCAGGATACAAGAATCCGCCAGACGGATGGAAGAAAGTTCCAGGCATGAATCAGTATGGCAAGAAATGGGAATTAGTCCCCCACGACAAAGTAGTTGGCTGGAACTACTATCGCCAGCGAATTGATAGCGGTAACACTCCTCAGGCATTTACAGTAAAAGTGGGTAAAAAATGGGTTGCATGCATCACAACGATCGAATGGACCAGGATAAAATTGGAGAATGAAATAAAGAAGAATATGCCTTCTTCCCAAAGAGATAGTTTGTTCTTAAAGATGATGGTTAATTATATGGGAGGAAATCTGGACAAACACATTTCTATGATTATTCATGAGAGTTTTCATGCTTTCCAGGCAACAAGAGATTTCAACCGGCTTCAAGAATCCGAATCCACATTCACGTCTTACAAACAATATCCGTGGAAGGATGTTTCGTTTAACAAGGCCTGGAAGGACGAATTCGCTCTGTTGATCAAGGCATTTGAAACAAAAAATGAATCTGATGCGAAACAATTTATAAAGCAATACATGCAAATGCGAGCTAAACGATATCTCGATGCAAAATTTACACCTGGATTAATCAGATATGAGCAATTACGGGAATGGGAAGAAGGTATTGCTAAATATCTGGAATTGAGTTTATGGAAATTCGTGAGTCTCTCTTCCCTATATATTCCTTCACCTACTCTCAAAAATGATCCATCCTTTGACCAGTATAAAAAATTTAACCAGGCAATGGCCCGGGAATTAATGACTTGCAGAACGCAACCCCAGGGTGATGATTCAAGGTTTTATTATTCCGGGATGATACTGGCATTTTTATTAGACAGGTTCTATTCTGAATGGAAGATGCAAGCATTTGATAGAGATATTTTTCCCGATATGTTATTGGCCAGAATCGTCGAATGATAATTTTTGCTGATGAGAGTGAGGAAAGTTTGTAGTCCCGACAGGCCAAAGTTCGAACTTTTTGATTCAGGATTTGAATTCAGTCATAAATTGTCATGCGCTTCTGCTAATTCATCATATAATACATGCGTAATGTCACCAGTTTATCTTTTTCAAATTCCATTTCGATACTCTTCTCGTAACCTTCGTTAGCGACCCAGTACATGTTTTCACTATTTCCCGGAAATTTTTTAAGCGATGGATAAGCTTGTTTGACACTTTCAAGTGCGTCGCCAAGACGAATGCCATTGATTGTCTTATGTTTTTTATCGGTAAGAATGATCTCTTGTATCCAAAAAGTTCTTCCGTTTTGTGGTGGAGAAAATAATTTCAATTTTATGCCCGGATACTCAAGATCTTTTATAAATGAACCCGCAAAAGTATCTGAATTTAGATCTAATTGTTTGGTTTTCTTTTTTAATGGAGTGCCTAAAATCTGATCAAGATTAATAGCGCTGTCCCACTCCCGTAAATGAATAATATTGCCATTGACCGCAACACCATAAATATCTTTTTGCTGATCAATATCATTAAGTGCTGCGTTTTCTGTAATTGTTTTTGTTATGATGCTGGTATCCGTACCTGCTTTATTGCTTCCACCGTTATTGTTACATGAAAAGCAGACAACGATATAAAGGATTAGAAGAGCTGTTATTTTCATATTTACTTTCTTACGATTTAGTTTTACAAAAGTCGTACCGATACAGCATCTGAAGGTATTTACCGGCCTTATGCCGGGCAACATTA
>DASUTO010000402.1:0-8508 GCA_036374555.1 Chitinophagaceae bacterium | reverse complement strand
ACTTAGCCGAAGTTGTTTCCTTATTTTGATTTACTATATCCTGCATGTTTCTGGATTTTATTAATGTACCCGGTCCTTATGTTTATTCTTTAGTTCGCTTTATTATACAGTAGCCGGATTTGCTCCGGCTACTGTATGAATTGGTTTTTATTATTAACCGCCGCCAACAGCTTCGGACATTTTTGCCAGTGCGTCGTCGACAGTAAACGTATTTGGCTTTTGAACAGCCGGGAATTCCTTAAATGTTTCTGCGAACTTACCGGCAGCAAACTGTGCGGCGTAAACGAAGTACGCATTATGTAGCATCCATTCGTAGTAAGAGTTTGATGTAATTGGTGCAAATTCATATGGATCTGTGCGCAGGTTAATGATTTTGGGTACGCGTAGCCGTACAAAAGGTTCGGCCCATACGCCCAATGTGCCCTGCATACGTTGTTCCATAAAAACGAGTTTCCAGTTATCATACCGCATACCCAGCATATCGCCGTCATCGCTGAAATAGAAAAAGACTTTGCGTGGACCTTCTTTTGTTTCGCCGGTCAGATAAGGCACGAAGTTGTAGCCATCAATATGATTTTTGTATGTTCGGCCAATGGCTTTGTAACCTTTCTTTAGTTTATCAACAATGTCTGGTGCACCAGCCATTGCGAGAAATGTCGGTAGCCAGTCGTGATGCTGAACAATTTCATTTGAAACGGAACCCGGTTTTATTTTCCCCGGCCATTTTACCAGCAGCGGGATACGGAAAGCTCCTTCCCAGTTAGTATTTTTTTCGCTGCGGAAGGGAGTAGTTCCGGCATCTGGCCATGAATTCCTATGAGGGCCATTATCGGTGGAGTACATTACAAATGTATTGTCTGCAATCCCCAGGTCATCAAGCAGGTCAAGCATCTGACCTACATTTTTGTCATGATCGATCATGGTATCATGATAAGGTGATTGCCAGCGACCCGCTTGTCCCAGGCTTTTTTTCTTTGTATGCGTGATAAAGTGCATATGGGTAGTATTGAGCCATACAAAGAATGGTTTGCCATTTTTATTTTGCTTTTTGATAAAATCCGTAGCCGCCGATACAAATTCATCGTCGCAGGTCTCCATTCGCTTCATATTGAGCGGGCCTGTATCCTGTATCTTTTGCTTTCCAACTTTCCCCCATCGTGGCATTTCCGTTTTATCATCCTTATCGGTGGCCCAGGAATGAATAACACCACGCGGTCCGAAGACTTCCTTGAATCTGGGATCTTTAGGATAGTTGTCCATCTCGGGTTCTTCTTCTGCATTAAGATGATAAAGATTACCAAAGAATTCATCGAAGCCATGATTAGTGGGCAGCATGTGGTTGAGATCGCCTAAGTGATTTTTACCAAATTGACCAGTTGCATAACCCTGTTCTTTTAGCAATGCTGCGATCGTTACTAGTTTATCATTCATTCCAATAGGAGCTGCGGGTATGCCTACTTTTGATAGACCAGTTCGGTAAGCACTCTGTCCTGTAATAAAAGATGAACGACCCGCTGTACATGATTGCTCACCATAAGAATCCGTGAACATCATTCCTTCTTTTGCTATACGGTCGATATTCGGAGTTTGATAACCCATTAGTCCGCGGGAATAACAACTCAGGTTGGATATCCCGATATCATCGCCCCAGATAACAAGAATGTTTGGTTTGCCGTTTTCTGTTTGATTTGCTTTTGCTTTTGCCTTTGCCTTTGCCATAGTGTTTTTGGTTTAATATTTATAAATATGGTTTGCTCCTTAGGGTGCTTTATTCTTCATAAGATCTAGCGTATTAGCAAGTATGAATTTTAAATATTCTGCGTTTTGAGCTAGTTGTTTCACATAAGGCGTTTGTTCCTTGCGGATGCGTACAACCATTTCCATTATTCTGATCTGCCGGATCTTTATTATTTATTGATCCGTGCTTATCAGATCTTTTGTCATTTTGATCCATTAAGCGATTTGCATTTAATGATCCGGAAGAACTACAGGATATAAGAACATTTTTTTTCCCAAGAAGCCATTGATCAACTTTTATTTTAGCAGCATTTATTTTATATCCTGCAAAAAGGATCGTGCATAAAAAAGCCATCACCGATAATGCGGCTATGCCAAACGATCGTTTTTGTTTCAAAACTTGTGTTTCACTGCCCAACCCGTTTTCAAAACATTCACAATCATCCGTTCCACATATGCCTGGCGCATTCCCATCTAAATATTTATTCGTTATAAAACTTTGCCTGTCCATAAGAAGAATCTTTATTTTTAATGCCTATCTTATTTTTTGTTTTCTTTCTATTTCGGAAATACCAATGTCAATGCAGCTCTTAACCCCCAATCAGCCATACTACTTTCAGGTCCTCCCAATGGAATTCTTGGTCCTATTGAGAACGAAACAGTTTGCTTACCAATCTTTGTAACACCTGAAGCGATCGGATTGAGATAAGCACTGGTTGTATTGTTTTGCCAATTGAAAGTGATCTCTGAATTGAATGTTACACTGGCACCACTTTTCCAGCTTCTACTAAAAAAAGGTTGAAGAAATAACTGGTTCACATCACTGCGATCCTCATCACCTGCAAACGACCATAACTGGTTCACCAAAAAACCATACGTTAATCCTTTTGTTTGTCTCAATACAAGAGCTGTTGGTCCGATGCACCATTTTCGGGTACTTAAAAAATCATTCGTACCAATAGGAACTAAAAAAGCAGGGCCTGCTCCCCATATCCATCCATTTTTTGAATGTGAGGGCGAGAACCAGGCAGAAATTGTCGCATCACTCAAACCAAATTCGCTGGAATTTTCACCCGTTATATCTCTTTGATCAATTATTGGAATAATATAACGGGTAATAAGATTGAGATCCTGATTTATCCGGATAGGAATGACCGGTTGAATATTGATCGTATATTTTGAACCATTGTGTGGCCCAATACCATAATCAAGATTATTCTGAATCGGCAGACTAATAAGATTGGAAACAGGGTTTGATAGTTTATCTGCAAGTTCCTGTGCACTTGCTCCAGGCTTATCCTGTGCCCTGGTGAAAAAAGACATAGCTAAACCTGCTATCAATAATAATGATCTACGTTGAATTTTCATGAACAGTTCTATTTTTGAAACCAATCATTCTTTACTCACGGTTTCAGAAACACTTTCTTCCCCAGTCATTCTTCATACCATCACGTTCCAGTTATTTTTTTTGTTGCAGCATTTGAAAATGATTCATTTGTTTTTGCCCGCAAAAAAAATCGCTGTTGAATTATCGTGATTTACATAGGATAGTAGATCGCTCTAATAATTCATCCTTCCATGAAGTAAGCGCATCCTCTTTCATGGTTGAATTACTATTTGTGGTTTGCACTGATTTATTTTGATAATTATCATTGCATCCTGCTACTACCGGCAACAGCAGGTTAAATAGGTTAAGGTTGGTTGGTTTAGATATTCGTTTCATACGCTTTCAAATACGGGAACAGATAAAAGTCAAAGCAACTCTTATCATAACATGTTACTCCCAGTGGAAATGGACAATGGATTAGCGACTAACAAGACCCTCGGGGCAACGGAAGTGTACAGATAGGATTAATTCCAGGGTAAGAATCAAAAAAAACATAGAACTCTGTACTGAAAAGTTACGGAAACTTATATTCCAAACAACTTTTGTTTAAGAGTTTTTCAGACGATCCAATAATAAAATTATTGAATTATTGTTCTTGACACTCTACTGTAAATTGCGTCGACCAGGAAGGCGAGCACCTTGAGTTCATAAATAAGTCTTATGTTGATAAAGAAAGAGAAAAAACCTGTACCGAAAAAGAAAAAGTAATTACATTTGATTGCCGAATAACCAACTCATTTTCTCAGAACCACTACATAATTCCTAACTAATTTAACGTTCTAATCAGAACCAATAAAGCCATAGGCTTTAACCCCTTTATTTCAATATAGGGGTTTGTTTTATTTTGCCTTCGCCCCAACTCGTTTACAGACGCTCAAATCAATTCAACGTGGAGGTTCAGTTCCCTTGAATTTAATAGATAAGGATGCTCTCATCTCTAAGTTGAGAACATAATATAAACTGTTTAACCGGCGGATCACGTTTTTGACCACCAGGAAAGGCGAGCAAAATAATAGTTCGTTTTAGTTTCGATTCAAACCTTGTTAAAACATTATAAGTCAGCGTCCTTAATTTCAATCAACAAGTTTTTTAAACCATCATTTTTATTATGTAATAATAAAGGGCTTCCTCAGAATTCTTCATCCGTCAGGAAATTTATTCCAGATCCCTGCGTTATAGCATACAATATCCAAATCATTAAAACCTCCGAAGGAATTCCTTCGGAACAAAATTTGTATCCACTTGAAAAACCTAGCCATCCCCTGCCTGCTATTGCTGGCAGCTTGCTCAAAGAGCAAAGATCAACAGCACCCTTCCATAATCAATAATGAAAAAGAGACCTGCAGCTTTGGCCTTTCCGAATTTAATATGGTCAAACGTCCTGCTATAAACATTGAAATGAGTAAGGGGAAACCAGGAGGTGGCGGAGGAAACGGATCTGGTGGTAGTGGTGGCTCTGGCAACACTGGTGGCGGTGGCACTACGACAACTACAACGGCAAATGTTATCCTGCTCGATTTCAATGGCGAATATGTAACAAATACAATGTGGAATGTAAGTGGTCCAATTACTTGTGCACCCGCTAACCTGAATGCAGAAGAAGCTGGTGTTATTTTGCAAAGAGTAACTACCGACTTTACGCCATTTAATATTACTGTTACTACTGATGAAGCTGTTTACAATGCTGCCAATCCTTTAAAGAGAATGAGAGTTATAATAACAGAAAGCTGGGAATGGTATGGACAAGCCGGTGGAGTCTCCTATCTTAATTCTTTTACATGGGGAAGTAATACGCCTTGCTTTGTTTTTTCATCTTTACTTGGTTACAGTGTGAAAATGATCGCAGAAGCATGCTCACACGAGGCAGGACATACAATAGGATTAAGACATCAATCAGTTTATGATGCTGCCGGGGTAAAACTCTCCGAATATAATTGGGGCCAGGGTTTAGGAGAAATTGGTTGGGCGCCAATAATGGGTGCATCCTATAATGAAAACTTATCCCTCTGGCATTACGGGCCAAATTCTCTTTCCGCCACCACCATGCAGGATGACGTAGCGAAAATTGCGGCTGTGGTTGGATTTGTAAGTGATGAATATACCAACGGCACATCCGGTGCCACTGTACTTAGCAGTTCCAGGACCGGTATTATTAACGCCAGTACGGATATTGATTTCTTTTCAGTAAATATTAGTTCCGCAAAAACACTTTCTTTGATACCAACAAATGTTGGCCCAAATAACGATGGTGGTAATCTTGATCTTGTTTTGAAAATTTATAATAGCCAGGGGGTATTGCTATCATCCATCAATGATCCGCTGATATTGAATGCAGGTTTGAATTTGTCCGCAGGCTCTTATTATGTTTCGGCCAGTACAACCGATAATCAATATACAACCCGTTATGGAATGCTCAGCAAGTATACGATCGGCATTAATTAATTTGTTTTAATGATAAGTAAAGGTTGGGCGATCGCTCAACCTTTTTTGATTTCAACTTCCTGTAACAACTATTTATTCCTGGCTGATCTTTTTTCGTTCAAGAAAAAAACTGATCTTCTCCATCATATCATTCATCTCAAATGGTTTTGAAATAAAATCATCTGCACCGGCTGCAAGGCAGGTTTCTTTTGCAGTAGGATGTGCAGAAAACATCAAGATCGGAATAGACGAGGTCTGTTTATCCAGTTTTAAACGCCGGCATATATCAGTTCCATCCACCCCTGACAACAGCATGTCCATAATAAGAAGATCAACATGATTTGAGGAAATGATCCTTGTCGCCGTTTCTTCATTCTCGGCATCCATCGCATCATAACCATAATAATCAAGCACCATTTTTATCATTATGCAGATATCCGGGTCATCATCTAAAACTAATATCAATGCTTTTTCTTTCATTTATTTGATTATCGGTAAAGTAAAAGTAAAGACCGAGCCTTTTCCTTTTTCGCTTTCCACCACCACTTGTCCTCCATGTTTTTCTACAAATTCTTTGGCAATAAAAAGTCCAATGCCGAATCCGGGGTAGGTTTGTTCCTCTTTCCCTTTTGCACGGTAAAAACGCTCAAATATTTTTTCCTGTTCGTCTTTATCAATTCCAATGCCATAGTCTTTTACGCTAAAAGCAACCTGGTCATTCTTTATTTGGTGTATCCAAACAGCTATTTTGCTACTGTTAGGTGAATATTTGATAGCATTTGTCAAAAAATTGATCATCACCTGTCCTATCCTGTCTTTGTCAGCAAATACATAAGATTGAAAATCGTGGAATAAACTTATCTCGTGTTTGGTGTTTGTATAAAGAATATCTTCTACGGTCTCTATTGCCAGTTGGTTCAGGCTGAATCTTTCTTTTTTTAGCTCAAGCGTTCCTGTTTCAATTTTTGTAAGATCAAGCAGTTCTGATATTAGCCTGGTCAGTCTTGTAATTTGTTTGTCCACGCTGATCAGTGAAGACCGTACAAGCAATGGCGGCAGCGGTTTTTCTTTTCCTTTATCCTTATCAAAAGCATTCAGCAGCAATTGCACATATCCTTTAATGGATGTGATCGGGGTCTTTAATTCATGGCTGGCCATCGCAATGAAATTATTTTTCTGCACATCGGATTCAGAAAGTTTTTTCAGCTCTTCCATTTGCCGGATGTTCTCAGTAATATCATGACTGATCACCATCACCGCATATACCTGCTCCTCTTCATTAAAGAGCGGGACATAATTATGCTCATAATATTCTTCTCCCTCTATTGTTGATTTTACCCTGTCCCGGATAATAATATTCCCCTTGAATGCATCCAGGAGATCCTGGTAAGACTGCGTACCAATTACAGATGGATTAATAGCTGTGATCTTTTCACCAATTATTGGTCCTTTAAATACTTTCCCAAGGACCGACTCTGCTTTTTTATTGATAGTGATAAACCGAAGGTCTTTATCAACTACCATTATCAGGTCGAGCGATGAACTGATCAGTTTTTCAATAAACCGGTTACGTTCTTCAAACTTTTTACTTGTTTCAATCAATTGGTGCTCCAGGAGTTTTTGCTTTGTAACGTCCTGGCCGGTGCCCACCATCCTGGTTACTTTTCCATCTTTATCAACTACCACTTCACCCCGGGCATAGATAATTTTTGTTTCTCCTGCCGGTGTAATGATCCGGTGAAAAAAGTCATTAAACGTTTGTGATTGAAAAGCGAAGTCGATATTCGCTTGCATGTTCGCCCTGTCATCAGGATGTACGAGTGAAATAAATTTATCAAGATCAATTCCATCAGCCGTATTTATACCATAAACGTTGTACATATTATCACTCCATGTCAACCGATTGGATAATACATCCCAATCCCAATGGCCCATTTGTGCTATTTGCTGAGCGTCGTTTAATTTTTTTGCAGAAGCGATCAGCTCTGTATTATCATGTGCCATCACTAATACGGCATATATCTTATCGTCATGGTCCCTCAGCGGCACCAGTGTGTTCTCATAATACCTGTTGGTAATGGGTGAATGATAAATTTCATTGTGTATTGTTTCCCCGTTGATGGCCCTCATCAGATCTTTATATCCCTGGGAATCTTTCATCCGTGGAAGTATATCCAATAACTTTTTACCTAATACATCTTCTTCTTTCGCCTTCATCGCATTTAACGAAGATTGATTGATGGATATGATCCGGGTGTCAGTATCATAAACACCAATAAGGTCAACTGAAGAATCAAGGATCTTTTTAACGAGATGATTTTGTTGTTTGAGAAGTAAATTTTGCCGATTTAATTCACTGGTCCGCTGATTCACTTTATCTTCAAGTTCTTTTTCCGCTTCTCTGCGATCATGAATATCAAGACTGGTTCCTATAAAACCGGTGAATTTATCATTCGTGTATTTTGGCGCTCCTTTATCAAGAAACCAATGATATTCGCCGCTTGTGCCATCTTTTAGTCTCATTTCCAAAGTATAGGACACATGAAGTCTTGCAGCTTCATTCATGGTTGTTAATACTCTTTCCAGGTCATCCGGGTGAATGAATTTTTTCCAGGAAAGCTGGGACATTTTAATTGATTCATCGAGGCCAAAATAATCAAGCCCTGCTTTATTAAGATAAGTGGTTTGTAAATTTTCATCGGTAACCCATACAAAAAGTGGTGCCTCATTGGCCATTGTACGGAAACGTTCTTCGCTTTCCTTGATGACTTGGTCTGCTATTTTACGTTCAGTAATATTCTCAGTAAAAATTACAATGCCGCCAATCTCACCTGTTGCATTGTACCATGGATGCACTTCCCATTTCAACCACATCGGGGTGCCATCATCTTTTACATAATAATCATCGTCGGATCTTTCTACTGCACCTTTCATCCCCCTGCTATGAACTTCTTTCCATCTTT
>DASUTO010000401.1:0-4555 GCA_036374555.1 Chitinophagaceae bacterium | reverse complement strand
ACAAACGATGATCAGGGGTGCAGGTCGTCTGAAGCATAAGGAAAGTAACAGGGCTATTACTTTGCAGGATGAATTTGACCTGATGGGAGTAAGAATAGATTTGGAAGATGATACAATGATCGTTCATGGAGGTGGAGTTGTAAAAGGAGCAGATGTTTATTCGCATCATGATCATCGTATCGCTATGGCTTGTGCAGTGGCTGCTTTAGGAGCAAATAGTGAAACAGTGATCGATGAAGCTTATGCGGTGAAGAAGTCATACCCGGATTTTTATGAGGATCTTAAATACCTGAATGCAGAGATCAACTATGATGAGAAAAATGATCCCTATCATATTGTTTAATTTGGCACCAGCTTTTTTATTTGCACAGCAAAGAGATACAAGCTTTGATAACTATTGGGCAAAATTCCGAAAAGCAGCCATCGCCAAAGATTATACATCGCTTGAATCGATGACCCGGTTTCCCTTACTTTTAAAGGGTACAAATGACTTTGACAAGGTCAAAAAATTTACAAAAAATAGATTTGCGTATATTTTTGAGCATTACCTGAAACAGGAAAATACAACGGTCACAGGAAATGCTTTACAGGATATAATCGAAACTGAAAGTATACCAGCCTCTATTAATAATAGCGGCAAATTGACTTATATTCGGTTTAGTGATATGAAGTTTAGAAAAAGAAAAGGCAGCTGGAAATTATATTTGATCTATATAGAAACGGTATACCAGGAAGAAAATAATATAAGATGAACTCATTTGGTCGCATATTTAAGGTTTCGATTTTCGGTGAATCACATGGCGAATGTGTAGGAATAACAATTGATGGTTGTCCCGCCGGATTACCCTTATCGCCGGAAGACCTGGCTGCGGATCTGGAAAGAAGAAAAGGCGGTAAACAAAAAGGAACCACCCCAAGACAGGAAGAAGATTTTCCAAATTTTAAAAGTGGGTTATTCAATGGAAGGACGACGGGATTTCCTATCACTGTATTATTTGAAAATAAAAATATCCGCAGTGAAGATTACACTAAACAAAGAAGCATTCCAAGACCGGGACACGCTGATTGGGTAGCTCACCAAAAGTTTGGCGGCAATGAGGATTATCGCGGTGGCGGCCATTTCAGTGCAAGATTAACGGCCGGCATTGTTGCAGCGGCTGCGATAGCAAAAAAATTGATGAAGGATGTTAGCATTCATGCTGAAGTGATCGAGATCGGAGGAGAAAAAGACCTGGAGAAGGGTTTACAAAAAGCTATTGATGCAAAGGATTCTGTTGGCGGAATTCTTGAATGTAGAGTAAATGGGTTGCCTGTTGGTTTAGGTGAGCCATGGTTTGATTCAGTTGAATCTGTTTTAGCTCATCTTGTATTTGCAATACCGGCTGTAAGAGGCGTTGAATTCGGAACTGGGTTTGCCGCAGCAAGAATGTTTGGCAGCGAACACAATGATGCAATTCTTGAAATGGGTGGCAAAACAAAAACAAATCATGCAGGTGGGGTAGTAGGAGGGATCACAAACGGAAATGAATTAGTTTTTCGCTTAGCCATAAAACCAACTTCATCTACACCTAAAGAACAGGAAAGTTTGAATTGGGATACAGAACAGGTTGAAAAATTTTCGATCAAGGGCCGCCATGATCTTTGTGTTGCATTAAGAGCACCAGTAATTGTAGAAGCGGTCACCGCATTGGTGCTTGTTGATTTCATGATGCTGGAGCAAAAAATCTCCCGTATAATTCAATAATTTTTTTGAGATGTTAAATGACATGATCGAAAATAAGGGAGTTAAACGTATTTCTCACACATATTCGTTTTTCTACAAGGACACATTCCCATTCGTTGTAGGTTCCATTTCGATAATAATTTCTATTATATTACTTTTTACAAAAGCCTACTTTATTCTAATTTTCGTTTTACCTATATCCTTGGTCATAGTCTTTTCAATAATTAGAGCTTTTCAAATGCCAATTGCAGACGAGGCCTACTTAGACTATAAAAGCAAAGAATTTATTTTTTTATATAACAAAGAAGAAAAACGGATTAGGAAAAGCTTTAGAGACTTGACTGCAGTAGGTAAAATGGCAATGGGGCAAACGATTGAATTAACTTTTAATGAAAATGAAAAACATTTTTTTTATTCATCGCAAACCTTAGGTCCTATTCCAAGTAATTCGGTTTACCAAGAAATCAAATTTATATTGGATAATAGAATGGGTGAATTCTTAACAGAATACGAAAAAGTTTCCTGATGGCTGATTATGTACTTACTCTTGGATAAATTCCTTATAAGCCCTATCTCCCCAATAAGTAAAGTATCTTCTTTTATCAAATTTGGTATTTGACAAAAGAGAGAAAATAAAGCCATTATTCTCTACTTGCACTGTATGGTAGATCAGCCCATTTGGGTTTTCTTTTAAAATGATTCTTATTCTCCCGTTTAAAGCCTGATGGTCAATAAAAGCCGTATCGGCAGCCGTTTTGAATGGAAATGTTTCTGCAAGTTTTCTTTGCATCAACCGGCTCCTGTACCACGTGCCACCGGTTGGACTTACCAAAGGTTTGCCATTGAAAATAACAAGGCTGTCATTATACGCAAGGACAAACAGTTTGTGATTTTTATTTTGCAGCCAATCGGTAATTTTTCTTCCATGAAAAGTGTCGTCATATCCATAGTCACTATCAAGAAATGCGATCCTTTGAATTTTGTCGGGAATTTTTGTAACACCATCCAGATAACCAAAAATGAAACTGCCACCACCGCTATGCCCGTTTAAACAGATGACAGGTTCGTACTCTTTGAAGCGATCGTATAAACTATCAACAATATTTCTTATCAGATCAGATGACCCGTGATGAGTTCTTTTCCACGCCGGCCAGCTTTTTTGATCTGCCATCAGGTATGCAACGATATAATTATTGTTTTTATCAAGATTTCTGACAAATCTTGTTTGTGCAGCTATATGCTGAATGTCGTAATGCCAGTCATCACCCGGTTTCATTTTCTTTCCTTTTGTCCATTCAATGCTATTACCGTTCGGTAATGCGAATAAAACCAAAAAAGTTTTTCCTTTCGTGTTAAAATGCAACGGTGCATTAATGTTTATCGTCACACTATCATGCCCGTTTTTGATCCATAACTCTTGTTCGTTAAAGCTTCCTGTTTTAATAAAATCCTTTAAAATTTGTGAGTGTGAGAGGTTTACACAGCATGTTAAAAAAATAACAAACAAGATTATATTATAAGGAGAACGATTCATTACTTTGTCCAATTGCGAAAAGGGGAAATTAGCATAAATCTATGAGTCGTTTTATCAAAGTTTTTTTTGTTCGGGGTAGTCAAAGATTGATCACAACCTGCCTGGCCATTTTTGTCCTTTGCCTATCCTCCTGCAAGGAAAAAACAAAGCCGGAGGAAATAGTGATCGTGAAGGCGCCCGAAAAAATGGATGATAAAGTAAAAGAACTGATCAGGAGCTTCCTTGAATATTCTGCTTCTAAAAACGGCCGAATGGATGATTCCACCAAACTTTATCAACTGCCCATTCTTCGTGATATTTATAAACAAAAAACATTTTCTCCGCAATGGAGCAGTTCTCAAAAATGGTTGACGCAGGGTGATTCGCTTTTATTACTCATTGAAAACGCAAAGTTGTATGGACTCTTTCCCACAGATTATCATTTCCACCAGTTATCGGTTATAAAAAAACTATTTGCAAAAGATGTATTCAAGGATAAAGAAACGCAGGATGCTGCAAGCTGGGCACGGGCGGATCTAATGCTTAGTGATGCTTTAATAAGTCTTTTTCATGATATCAAGTTAGGAAGATTACCCAATGACAGTATTACACTACGGAAAGATTCAGCATTATCTCAGGAATTTATTTTTTCTAAATTCAATGCAGCCGCGTCAGGTCTTTCACTTGATGTGATCATCTCCACGCTCGAGCCCAAGCACCAGGGTTATCGTGAATTAAAAAATGCGGTCAGGGATTTTCTTGACAAAGCTGATTTCAACCCGATCACCCAGGTTAGTTTTCCCAATAAGAACCAACAGGAGTTAAGAGCAGCTGTTGCTAAAAGACTTTTTGAGATAGGGTATATCGATTCAACTTTTACAGAGATCGATTCCTTACGACTCGCATCAGTGCTAAAAAAATTTCAGAAGGATAAAAAGCTTGCTATAGATGGAAAGATCGGCGCTCAAACGATCCGGATGCTGAACTTATCTGACCAGGAAAAGTTTAATCATATTGCTATCACAATTGATCGTTATAAAATGCTCCCTGATTCTTTGCCAGAGAAATATATTTGGGTCAATATTCCTTCTTATTCATTGAAATTAGTTAGTCATGATACGTTGGTAGTAAGCAGTAAGGTTGTTGTTGGAAAACCAAGCACAAGAACTCCTGTTCTCACCAGTGCTGTTTCTGAAATGATCACTTACCCGCAATGGACAATTCCGGCAAGCATTATTGAAAAAGAAATATTACCGGGATTAAAAAAAGATACAGGCTATTTGAGAAAAAAGGGATATATGTTATTGAATGGTAAAAAC
>DASUTO010000400.1:0-5807 GCA_036374555.1 Chitinophagaceae bacterium | reverse complement strand
TAATCTTTTACATTCTTTATAATATTTTTCCTGGTTGGGTGAAAATCCCCCAATAATAAGAAGCTTAAAGGCTGTATTTCGTAATGCTTTAACCAGATTTAATTGATTCTTGATCCCTTCAATCCTGGCAACACATATTACCATGCTTGCATCTTTCTTTTCGTACTCATTGTTTTCAATAAATAATTCACTTACCCCGTTGGGAATGACCCTATACCTGTTAGTAACAGCAAAATTCTTCTTTAACCGATCATACTCGCTTTCCGAATTAGGCAGAAGGTAGCTGGCCCCGGACAAAACTTTCTGTATTGACTTTTTTTGTCCTAACCATAAATACTCCCTGCTAACTATTCTATCATTTCCTTTTACTAGTCTTGCAAGTGTTTTAGTATATTCAATAAAACCCGGTGAAAGGAATTTAAATAATAAACCAGCGAATCCTTTCCTGTGCTTTTTATCAAATTCTGAATATTCAACAAAAATGGTGGAGATCACATAAGGTTTATTTGATCTGTTCATATGCATTAATATGTCTGCAGGCCTGATAATATTAAAAAAATGAAGAAGATCATAAATAGAATAATCTATGGTCTCATTAGTAAGTTTTATATCCACCGAAACACCGATACGCATCAATTGTTCTGCAGTCTCCCGAACTTGTATGGTATCTCCCCCCTTCGTCGAATATAAATTTGACCTCACTATAAAAACAACTCTCATAGATTTAAATTAGATCGTATTGACTTTTTATCAAATTCAAAAAAACCAGGAGTAAAAGCAAGGATCCACAATACGTACTCGGCGATATTATTAAGAAAGCTTCCGGTAAACTGGTAAATAAACACGAACAGGTAGAGACTGATCCGATAGTAATTGGAATATACCTTTGTCTTAAAGAAAAGATATATTTCTATAGCCAACCGCGCAAACATTCCAAGTATCCCATACATAGCAAGCGTCTCACCCAGAGAGTTTGGAATATTTATACTATTAGTAGTAAAAGGGTGTTTATAGAAATTTGTAAAAGTCTCAAGACCCAATTCTTTAATTTGTCCGAGGCCACAACCAAATAAAATACTTTTCATACTAGCCATTTTCCATCCTAAAAAAAACGAATCAGTGGTTCGGCCTTTGAATGAGCTATCATTTCCTTCAAACACATTTGCAAACCGCCTAAAGACCGGGTTATCTGGATAAAATTTAACAAGCATTATAAAGATCAAAAGAAGTAATAACCCTGCAACCAAAATATATCGTGGAAAACGTTTTTTAACGAAAAATAAATTGATATCAGACCAGAATAAAAAAAACATAGAAAGCCCGATGCCTAATAAAACTCCAAAAGAAAATGAAAGAACAAGAGGAAAAGTAACCAATATAATTCTAAAAATCGGCTGACTGTTTTTTAAAAGCAACACTTTCAAATAATAATACAAAACCAACGGTACCATTAGTAAGGAATAGTAGGAAGCTTCGTATGTAAACATTTTAAGACGAGGTATATCAGTAATACCAGCAGAAATTGGTTCCTGGTACCAAAAGATATCCCGAATTCCCAAAAAAAGTAATCCTAACGCAACGAGTGCAAGTAAAAAATTCCAAACTATTAATTTGTCAAAGATTGATCGGATTGTATTTGAATTTTTAAGGAATAAGTAAAATGATACTCCAAAAACAAATGCAGTAAACAAAAGAATATATGATTTGATATAGCTTTCAACATTTACACCGTTTAAAAAATGAATACATGCCGGCGGAAGGGTTACGAGGAAGAAAAACCATAAATACTTAATCTTGTTTTGCTGGTATATCCAATAAAGGAAAAATGGTGTTAACAGTGCCGTGTATAATAACCCGATGGGTAGAAAAAGGCTATTGAAAAAGAAATATAGAATTGCAAAAGGCAGATATTTATTTATGGTTCCCCGGATTTCCATACTATTCAAATAAAGCATTTAAAGAAAATCTTTCTTTTTTTATAAATGCCAGGTAAAGTAAGACGATAATGCCGGCCAGGATAGCTGATTGCAGGATATAACTTCCTGTCGTTACCAGGGTACTCGCTAAAACGGAGAAGCCAAGAAATACAAAAACTTCCCAAAACAATTTTCTTTGGAGCACAATTTTGTACATAATACTATAAACAAGTATATCAGCAATTATTGTCGAAATGATCAATCCGTACAAAATACCCGTTATTGAATTGTAAAAAAAATAGCCCGCCAGGATCCCGGCAATGTTGAGAATACTTGTAAGAAGAATAACCAATGTTCCTGACCTGACATTGTTACTATAATTAAGGTATAGTGGTGGTGCAATGATCAGCATATAAAAAAACTCGAATACTGTAAATAGTTTTATATATTCTTTGATCTTTCCAAACCTGTCGGCCCCGATCCATAAATTAAAAAACGGTTGATGAACAATATAAAATACCGACAGCGTAATAATACTAAGTATTGTAATAAATGCCCGCATTGTTATATATAATTGGCGGCTTTCATTCATCGATTCTTTATACTTAATTAATTTGGGTATAAGCCAGGTAACGCAAGCTGTAAGCGCAGTATGAATATTAACAAAAATTGTAGCTGTAATAGCATATTTCCCCAACTCTTCTGGCCCATAATAAGTAATAACCAAATATTTATCCAGCTGGAATACTATTATAACCGCAACAGATTGCACCCAGGTCAGTAAGCCAAACTGCCCAGTTTCTTTTAAAAATTTTTTTCTGAAAAAAAAACGCATTGTATAGTCTTTCACATTTTTCCTCAAAAGAAAAAACTGAACTATTAGCATTACAACGGTAATCAAAAGATTGGTTATGAGCATTGTCACCAATGACTGGTAAAAAAAAAGTTGAATAATATTAATTCCAAGTGTTCCAAAACGTATGATGCCATTTAATAATGCGTATGTATCAAACCGGTTCAGCCCTTTAAATGCGTTTAAAAATATTTGCTCTATAAATTTCAAGCCAATTATTATACAAGTGATCTGAATAGCAGTGCTGGCTGTGTGTCTTAATTGCAAAGGCAGGTCAAACAAATTATTATTCTTTACATTCCAACTAATAATAAAACCCAGCAAAATTGACAATATGAAGAGCAGGATTGATACTGAAAGATTGGTATTAATTACGATTTTGAGACGCTGGGCCTGGTTCAGATGTTTGAACTGTGCTACAAACCTGACCGTAGAAGTAGATAATCCGAAATTAAACACCTGGAAAGCAATAAGAAGGGAATTCAGCAACATCCATAGTCCAAAAACCTGTTCTCCAAGACGATCAATAAAAAAGGATGTTGTCGCTAAGAATGTAATGGGATAAAGGATCACATCTATTATATTCCAAATAGAATTTCTTATGTTTTGGCTTTTGCTATTCACCCTGACTTTCGTTTTGATAATTTGTGCAGTTCAACCAATGCACTTAAAAGGAAGCCAATTAGTATTCCACCGAGTGCAAAATATAAAATAATCCTCTCTCTCAATCCATCAACAGGTCTTATAACTGGTTTAAATCCTTCAATTAGTTTTAAGGTTTGATACTCATTATTGAGCCAGCTAATGACAAACTCCTTTTGTTCCTGATATTCGCTTGACCGCTCGTAGATCTCCGCAGGGTTAAACGCATTATTATAAAACATTGCACTTTTGCCTGATGAGCCCAAAAACTGGTTATATTGGCTCTTTAAACTATCAAGCTTTGACAGCTCACTTGAAATAAATATTAGCTTCTCCTCAAAGATTCTTTTCTGAATTTCCTTTCTTGCTTTTAAATATTTATTGTTATTAAAATATATCAGCAGGCTTTCCTGCAAACTATCTGCTATTGAATTATTGAAAACTTCTGCCGATATTATAAAAGGCAACGTCCTGCTGTTGGATGTATCTTTCAATAATAAATCCCCGTTCATATTATAAGTTTCCAGGGCTCGTATCTTTTCTGCAATTGCTTCATCAAGATTCAATTCATGGCTTAGTTGTTTATAAGATTTGGATTGCGCCAGCCTGTTTAATTGGTCGATTGATTCGGCGTACGTTCGTTTTGTAAGGTCATTGTGACTTACGGTCATCCTTAGAGAGTACACTTGCTTTACTTTCATCGAAAACACAAAACCTATTCCAGCAAATAATATTATGCAAATCAGAATAATAATTTTGTTCCGGAAAAAAAATGAATAACCAGCCAGGAATACAGAATAGATTGCTAAAAGTAAGTTCACAAAGCTGTCTTTTACAGAGCGCAATGTAATTTCATCACTATTGTTATTGTTTCTTTCCGCCATTTTAAGTCTATTTATTCATAAACATGTAACTACATCAATTCAAAATTGCTACAAATGTAATTGCTTCAGAGAAATGTTTCTTAAATAATGTAAAGACCTAGCAAAATCATCCCAGCCTTGGATTGAACCGCAAAATCAAATACATTCGCAGCATTTGTGATTACTATTTTTTTTGAGGAAAAGGGGCTTAAATAAAATGCCAGCGTTAACCTAAACGAACCGGATCAGAAAAACAGGGCTAGTGCATAATATAAAATCAACATATACTAATTACATTTTATTTCCTTGCCTTATTTTATTTACCATTTCTTTTCCTCTTCCAATCGCATATAATAGTATTTTTTCTATTTTATTATTCATAGTGTTTCTTGCCGATGTCAGGAATCTTAGAAATAATACCGCTTCTTACTTTAAGAACAAAAGAAATATTTTATTATTGATCCTTTTTCTTTCCCTGGTCCTAAGCGTACTCTATTCAGAAGATAAAAAGGCTGCCATGAAAGGTTTGCTGGTAGCATTGCCTATATTATCTCTTCCCCTTGCGATGACATCGGCAAATGGCTTATCCTCCCGGCAAATCGATATTCTTAAAAATGTATTTGTCTTCTCTTGTTTAATTACATCACTCCTCTATTTTGTTCAGACTGGCATTCGAATCGGACTGTTTGATGGTTCTTATAGATTCAAGCCGGTTTCAACGGCTTATCAATCTTCCTATCTTGTATACAATTTGACTTATCACCAACTCACGCCCAGCATTCATGCCGTGTTCTTTTCTCTTTATATTTCTTTTGCCGTGCTTATTCTCATATTCGCATTTAAAAGAAAAACCATCCTGTCCAAGATCCTGCAGGTGCTAATGATCGTTTATTTCCTGCTTTATTTAATAATGCTGACTTCAGCTACTATCAACTTTGCCCTCTACAGTTTTATAATTTCCTGTATTTTCTTTAAATACTCTTTTAGAAAGCTATCTCACTACCTTCTATTCTTCGGTCTCATAATCATAGGTACGGCAATAACAGATTACTTGTTAGTAGTTAAATATATCGGGCCCGACATTGGCAATATCATTTACCAGTTTGACTCACCTGAATTAAATCAAAAAATTGTGATCTCATTCGTGGCTGTTATCATGGCTGGTGCTGCTGCCGTAATCATTAAGCTATTTGCCAAAAAAAATTATAAACCAATACTTATCGGTTCTTTTTTAACTGTTGCAATAGCCGGGCTATTTTATTTAAAAAATGCGGTGGAAAATAAAAACCACAATGATTGGAAATTAAATAATATTTCTGTCAGGGCTAATTATAGCACCGAGGCCATCCGGATAATAAAAAAACATCCCCTTTTTGGAGTTGGGATCGGAGATAAAAAATATGAATTGATCGAACGTGATTTAGAACTGGGGGATAAACGATACATTGAGTTCGGGATAGATACAAAACCCAATGACATCTTTAATCCCCATAACCAATTCCTTGATTTTTGGATCGCCGCAGGAATTATTCC
>DASUTO010000399.1:0-32015 GCA_036374555.1 Chitinophagaceae bacterium | reverse complement strand
AGTTGCTCAACTCAGTTATGAATACAGGACACTTGGTTTGGGTTATGCAAACCTTGGTACATTATTAATGGTAAGCGGCATTCCTTATGACAGCGAAGAAGCGAGAGGAATTGCAGGAGCTCTTACTGCGATCATGACCGGTATATCTTATAAAACATCTGCAGAAATGGCGGAAGTACTTGGCACTTTCCCAAGATTTGAAGAGAACCGTGATGACATGCTGCGTGTAATGCGTAATCACCGCCTTGCTGCTTACGATGCAGATAACTATGAAGGATTAAGTTTGAAACCACAAGGTATCAAAGCACAATATTGCCCTGCCTATTTATTAACCGCTGCATGTAAAGCATGGGATGATGCAGTTGAAATGGGTGAAAAATATGGTTATCGTAATGCACAGGCAACTGTTATTGCACCAACAGGAACTATTGGTTTGGTAATGGATTGCGATACTACAGGAGTGGAACCTGATTTTGCACTGGTAAAATTCAAAAAGCTTTCCGGTGGTGGTTATTTCAAGATCATCAATCAATCAGTACCTGCTGCATTAAGAAATCTTGGATACAGTGAAAAAGAAACCGATTCAATTATTAAATACGCAGTTGGAACCGCTTCATTTGCCGGTGCTCCATTTATCAATCACCAATCATTAAGTGAAAAAGGATTTATTGCCGATGAGATAAAAAGATTGGATGCGGCAGTGATCTCTGCATTTGAAATTGGATTTGTTTTCAATAAATATACATTAGGTGAAGAGTGCCTGCAACGTTTGGGCTTTACACCTGATCAATACAATGACTTTGAGTGGAGCCTGTTGGAAGCTCTTGGTTTCAGCGATGAAGAAATAGATGCTGCAAACGATTATGTATGCGGCACGGGAATGCTGGAAGGAGCTCCTCACCTGGAAGAAGAACATTTGCCCGTTTTTGACTGTGCCAACAAGTGTGGAAAGAAAGGCCAACGGTATATACATGCCAATGGCCACATCCGCATGATGGGCGCCACACAACCTTTTATCAGTGGCGCTATTTCCAAGACCATCAATTTGCCTAATGAGGCTTCTGTAGACGAGATCGCCGCTGCTTATTTGCTAAGCTGGCAATTAGGGTTAAAAGCAAACGCTTTGTATCGTGACGGGTCTAAGTTGTCGCAGCCGCTGAGTAATAAGTCTGACAAGAAAAAGAAAGTGGACGACAGTCAGCAGTCCGTAGTCAGCAGCCAGGAAACAGTAGTTAATAATCAACAACAGGATTCGAGCATTGTTGACTTAAGCAAGCTGACAGTTGAAGAATTATTTGAAGAAGTACAAAAGAGAGTGCAGGCTTCACCAGATACAAAATTGAAACGCAAGCTTGCCAGCATTGTTGAGCGTCGTACACTGCCGGCAAAAAGAAGAGGCTTTACGCAAAAAGCAAAGATCAATGGACAAGCCATCTTCCTTCGTACCGGAGAGTACAGCGATGGTACGTTAGGTGAAATTTTTATTGACATGGCAAAAGAAGGCGCCACCATGCGCAGCATGTCAAACTGTTTTGCTATTGCGATCTCTATCGGGTTACAATATGGCGTTCCGTTAGAAGAGTATGTAGAGAAATTTGTATTCACCAAATTTGATCCGGCAGGATTTGTTGAACATCCGAATATCAAATCAACAACCTCTATTGTCGACTTTATCTTCCGTGCATTAGGTTATGAGTATTTGGGAAGAACTGATCTTGTGCATGTACTGGATAAACCGGAAGTAATGAATACCGGCGCTGATGATTGGGATGATATTCCAACCAGTCTTGAATATGAAAAGGCACCGGAACTTTCAAGTGTAAGAGTTGTGGGAGTCGCAAGCAATGGAACTCAACCAATAAAAACTCAGAAACCGGTTGCTGCAAGAGCTGAAAACAGCATGGAGGCAATGAGTTCTGCAAACAAGAGTATGCAGAGTGATGCACCGGCCTGCAATACCTGCGGACATATAACAGTACGTAGCGGCACTTGTTACAAATGTTTGAATTGTGGTAATAGTCTTGGTTGCAGCTAAATATTATTTTGGATGGGAGAGGGCCAGGTCCTATTGATGGGACTTAGTCTGATCTGGAAAAACCAAAAGTACCCTTTTACTAACCCCGATTGAATTCGGGGTTTTTTATTTGAGCGGTTTTGTAACGGTTATAAATTAAATTAGATTCACTATCCTTAACTGGTGAGTTTATGCTTATTGTGGCTTACGAAGTAAGAGTGAAATGCCTGCCTGTTATTTTTCTAATAGCTTTTGTTCTTAGCTATCAAACCCTAAAGAGCCAGCAGCCCATAAATTCTGTTGCAGTTGAATGTATTGAAAGCAACAGTTTTCCTTTTGAGATCAATGGTGACCCTAAGAATTTCAATTTTCTTAAAAGTAGTATTGCTAATAAAAGAATTGTCATACTGTCGGAGGCAGATTATGGTGATGGAACATCTTACCATGTGATGTCACAAATGATGCAATTTTTGATAGATAGCCTGGGATTTAAAGTGGTGGCCTTTGACAATAGTAATGTAGATATAAACTATTTTCAAAACAAAATAAGCCAAACAGATAGCATCAGGGCTTTCGACACATATTTCGGCCCTAACATCCTCAATACAAGTTATGTATTCAACATTACTCCTTTCTTACAAACAAGGATTAAAGAAAAAAAATTAGAGTTGTTTGGCCTGGATTTTCAGCTGCGACTGGACAGCGCGGTCAATAGTCTTCTCAAAGAAACCTGCAATTTTCTTCAATGTGACGACAGCGTCATTGATAAGACCTTTGTTTCATTATTGCGCAATTTGCACCAATTCGGTAATAGAGCATTTTTAATTGATTCATACACCAGGATCTTATTAGAAAAAATAGATTTTTTAATTGCCACTATGAATAAAGCCAGTTCGCAAAATGGAATGGAAACCCAGTCCATAATACGGCAGTGGACGAATGTGAAATATTTTGTAACATGGTTAAATCGGAGATTTAGTTTTGTAAACGAAGCAGACGATATCAAAGTAACTGCCAGTTACCTGGCTGCAAGAGACAGCGCAATGGCGGAAAACCTGGTCTGGATGCTAAATTTTCTTTACCCAAAAGAAAAAATAATTATTAATGTTTCAGCTTATCATGCATCCAGGTTCTCTTATAAAATCGAGGATTTTAATGAATGTTGTAAACCGGTTGATATAAAGACATTTGGTGAGCTGATGTCTGGCACTCCATTTAAAGACGATATCTATTCGATCGTTTTTGTATCATCTGGTGGATTAAGAGGTGTTGAACAGGACGAAATAAAAAAACTTCCTGCTCCCAAAAGGAACAGCATTGAATATGTTTTTTCAAAAACTAAGTTTGATTATGCCTTTCTTGATTTCAAAAAGAACAAATGCGACTGGCTAAACCAGGGAATTTTTATGGCACCTTTTTTTGATCGTTATTTTCTTGCAAACTGGTCGGATATTTTTAGTGGAGTTGTTTACATAAGGGATATGAAGCCTAACTATTCTTTCAGGTAGTCATAATATATTGGTTGCATATTGCAATAAAATCAAAATTATTCCAAAAAATCTTCCTCATCCTTCGGCTTATACTTATCAAACATCTTTTCAATAGCCCCGGAGAAAACAGGAAATTTTTCTTTGGCAAAATCTTTTACTACTTCTATTGCTTTTAAGGCCTGTTGTTCAGTTAATCCCTGCGCCATCAAACGATTGATCAATTCTTTCATACCCCTAACCCCTAAAGGGGAATTTAGATGATTAATAAAAATTGTTAGATTAAGAAAGTTGAAAGTTAAAAGAATTTTCCTGAACACCCCTTTAGGGGATGGGGGGTTTCTATGCCACTTTCAGTAAGCTGATCTTACTTGTTTCGAACTTCCTCTTCGCATATTCAATATCCAGCATAAAAGCTTTTTCATTGGTGCTTGGCAATTCAAACATGGCATCAGTCAAAATACTTTCACAAATACTGCGAAGACCGCGGGCACCTAATTTATATTCCACTGCTTTTTCTACCATGAAATCAAGAACGGGAGCATCAATGGTAAGACTGATATTCTCTAACTCAAATAATTTTTTATACTGTTTTATCAATGCATTCTTTGGTTCTGTAAGAATAGCACGGAGTGTAGGAGCATCCAATGGATCAAGATGCGTAACGACTGGTAAACGACCCAACAGCTCTGGTATCAATCCAAAAGTCTTAAGGTCTGGAGCATTTACATACCGAAGAAGATTCTTCTTCATGTTATCCTGCAGCTCTTTATCTACATTAAAACCGATGGTATTTGTTTGTACCCTGCGGGCAATCACCTTATCTATACCGTCAAATGCACCGCCGCAGATAAAGAGTATATTCTGTGTGTTGATCTTGATAAGCTTTTGCTCAGGGTGCTTACGTCCGCCTTGTGGGGGTACCAATACATCCGTTCCTTCCAATAATTTCAGCATTCCCTGTTGCACGCCTTCACCACTTACATCACGGGTGATAGAAGGATTGTCTCCTTTGCGGGCAATCTTATCTATTTCATCAATATACACAATGCCACGTTCAGCAGCAGGTACATCATAGTTACAAACCTGTAAAAGTCTAGTAAGAATACTTTCAACATCTTCACCTACGTAACCGGCTTCGGTAAACACTGTAGCATCCACGATCGCAAAAGGAACATTCAGCAGGCGGGCAATAGTTTTTGCAAGCAATGTTTTACCAGTGCCTGTTTCACCTACCATAATGATATTGCTCTTTTCAATTTCAACATCACCGGCTGATTCAACTGGTTTTTGCTGTAATCTTTTATAATGATTATAAACTGCAACTGCTAAAACTCTTTTGGCTTCATCTTGTCCGATCACATATTCATCAAGGAATTTCTTTATCTCAACAGGTTTCTTTACCGTTAATTTAAAAGAGGATGGAGTTCTGTCATCCTTGGTCATCAACTCCTGTTCGATGATCTCACGGGCATGCTCCACGCAGTTTTCACAGATATGCCCTTCCTGGCCGGCAATAAGGATCTTAACTTCATCGCGGTTGCGGCCGCAGAAAGAACAGTGTAAGGGATTTTTTGCCATGTTTATTTCAATATGGGGTTAACGCAATGTGAATTGCAAAATTATAAATCCGCCCCGACAGAGGCGGATTTATTTTGCAACGGAATGTTAAGCTATTGCCAGCGAACTGTTTAGATCTTGTCAACAATCCCATCCACAATTCCATATTCGATCGCCTCTTTTGCGTCCATCCAGTAGTCGCGGTCAAAATCTTTCATGACCTGCTCCATCGTCTTGCCGCAGTTCTGAGCCAATATTTTAGCGCCAATTTCTTTTACTTTTTTAGTTTGTACGGCCTGTATCTCCAGGTCGGCACTTACACCACGAATATGGCCACCAAGCGAAGGCTGGTGGATCATCACTTCGCCATGCGGATAGATAAAACGTTTTCCCTTTACACCGCCACTTAATAAGATACTTCCCATCGATGCGGCCAGGCCCATACAAATAGTGCTCACCGGCGATTTCATCATCCGCATCGTATCATACATCACCATGCCACTTGTAACCACGCCACCAGGGCTATTGATATAAAACTTAATTTCTTCACCAGGTTTGTCGGCATCCAGCAACAAAAACTTCGATACTACTTCCTTTGCTGATTTATCATCCACCACGCCCCACAGGTATACTTCTCTTCTGTCAAAGAAATATCTTTCCAGTTTCTTATTCAACATTTGGAGTTCATCTCTCTTGTCTTCTCTTTCCTTTTCTTCTTCCTCTTCATCATCCATTCTCCAACCTTTGTATTCAAAATTCTTTCTATTCATATAATTAGTTTGACGTTTACAGTTTATTGTTTTTGGTTACCAGCTTTTGCATTTCAATTTAGCTTCTGTTCCGCCTCAGGCTCTTGTGCAACAATAATTCTATTCAGCCTAAGTCACTACGCCGCGGCGGAGGGCAGGGGTTGTTTAGTCTTTCTTCTGCTTCCTCGGGTTGATCAGCAACACTTCATCCACCAGCCCATATTCTTTTGCTTCAGGAGCCGTCATCCAGCGATCACGATCAAAATCGGCTTCGATCTGTTTTACGTCTTTCCCTGAATGATAGTTTATCACCGCATACAATTCACTTTTTAACTTCCTGATCTCGTTCACGGTGATCTCAATATCACTTGCCTGCCCGCCAATTGCGCCGCTCGGCTGATGCATCATTACTCTTGCATGTTTGAGCGCAGCCCTTTTACCTTTTGTGCCGGCTGCCAGCAATACCGAAGCCATGGATGCCGCTACGCCAATACAGATGGTAGCCACGTCAGGTGTTACGTATTGCATGGTATCATACACACCCAATCCACTGTACACACTTCCACCGGGGCTGTTTATATACATGTTGATATCCCTCACTCTGTCTGTAGAATCCAGGAATAATAATTGTGCGGTCACAATGTTCGCTACTTCATCATTGATAGGATAACCAAGAAAAATAATACGGTCCATCATCAAACGGCTATATACATCCATTACAGCTACATTCATCGGGCGTTCTTCAATAATGTTAGGAGTAAGGCCAGTGACTAACTGGCTTGCATAACCATGAAGAGTGTTACTGGAAATACCGCGGTGCTTTACAGCATACTTTTCAAATTCTGAATTAAAACTCATTTCGTTTTTGTTTGCAGATTAGGGCAATGATCGCCAATTGGTCTGAATCATCAAATATCCGTCCAATTGGCAAAACCGCAAAATCAATGACACGAATGAACGCCAATTTTTGCCAACAGATGTTGATGAGTCCGAATTAAAGACGAATTGGCACAAACAAAAAATGAGTTGCAATTCACAACTCCTATAAAACTTTTCAAATCTCAGTCACTCCGCCTGTGGCGGAGAACAGGAGGTTAATGATGGTGATGCTGATGCTCCTCCTGCATTTTCACAAAGTCTTCCATCGCAATTTCTTTTTCTGTTGGCTTCACTTGTGTCTCGGCCCACTCAAATATCTTTTGACCCTGGATGCGATTGTAAGCATCCTCAATATACTTGCGGTCCTTCATCATTTTGTCAACGTAATTATCAACCCAGGGTTGATCGTCGCCGCCCATCGGCATATTCATGTAGCCGAATAATTGTTGTTTGGCAAAAGCTTTGAGCTCCTCAGGTTTTACATCAATATTATTTTCCCGGGCAATTTTATCACTGATCAATGTCCATTTCAATTGATTCTTAAAAGTGGGAAACTCTTTCTCAGCTTCTTCTTCGGTCTTTTTATCTTCTCCCTGCGTCTGCATCCATTTTTTCAAAAAGGATTCAGGAAAATCAATTGTCGTTCCATCCAGCAGCTCATGATAAGCCATATGCTGCAATTGCCCCTTCGCCTGGTTATCCCAATATGCCTGTACCTCTTCTTTGACTTTATTTCTGAAATCAGCTTCCGTTTTTACTTCATCGGTGGGATAAAGCTGTTTGTAGAACTCTTCATTCAATTCTCTTTTTTCCAGCAACCCGATCTTTGTGATCTGTATTTTGAAATGCTTTTGCAAAGCTGTCGGATCATTTTTATCAAGACCTAGATCAGTCGAAATAAAATCAAGCTCTTTTTCATCGAAAGCTTTATCAAGTTGTGTGACAACATAATCATTGAGAGTTTTTCCTATTAGGTTACTGCGAAACTCTTCTTTAAAATATTTTACCAGCAGCGAATTGTCTTTTTTGATGCCACCTTCAATTTCATTTGCATTTTCATCCACTTCAGTAAAGATCACATTCAATACATTTTCTTCGGTATTTACCGTGTTCTCATCCTTCATATTGCCATAGCGATTCTGCAGTCGGGTAATCTCATTGTTGATCATTTCGTCAGTGACCTTCACTTTATAACGGGTCGTTTTTGCTTTTGAGAGATCAGCTAAAGCAAAATCAGGTTTCATTCCTATTTCAAAATGGAACGTGTAATCGGCCGGGTTGTTCACGTCCAATTGACGGATATCCATTTCAACCGGGAGAGGTTGTGCAAATATGTCAAGCTTTTCTTCTTCCAGGTATTTGATCAGTTCCCTGTCCACAGTGCGAAGCACTTCCTCCGTAAACAAGGAAGGTCCATACATTTTTTTGATCAAACCAGCAGGCACCATTCCTTTTCTGAATCCCGGAATGTTTGCTTTTTTGCTATGATCTTTTAATGATTTTTCAAACGTAGGCAGGTAATCGGTTTTTTCAAGTTTTAATGTGATCTTCTCGTTTAGTAAACCGATATTCTCTTTAGTAACTGTAGCCATATTTCAAGTTTTAAAAATAAACTTCGAACAAGAATTCTGCCACTATCATCATTCCTTGTTCGAAGTTCATCTGTCCGGATGGAGGGACTCGAACCCCCACACCTTACGGCATCAGATCCTAAGTCTGACGTGTCTACCAATTTCACCACATCCGGGAGAAGGTTTGATGTTTCAGGTTTGACGTCGATGTTGTTTTATCTCAAACCTCAAACTTCGAACCTCAAACAATTAACTTTTGGGGCTGCAAATGTAGCAGATTTCACTCAGAAAAAACGGCTGTTTTTAAGTAAATTCGCTGTTCATGGATACTCTTGCGCAATTACCTAAATATAATCTGAATGAAGAGCAGGAAAAGAAACTGATCCTGAGGGAATACCGTGCCTTATTGCGGGGGTTAAAAACCAAATTGAAACCAGGAGACAAAAAGCTCATCAGGCTGGCATTTGAAATGGCGGTTGAGGCGCACAAAACCATGCGAAGGAAGAGCGGGGAACCTTATATCCTTCACCCGATCGCTGTGGCAAGAATTTGTGTGGAAGAAATAGGACTCGGTGTTCGTTCCACTATTTGCTCGCTTTTGCACGATACGGTTGAGGACACTGATATTAGTTTAGAAGATGTGGAAAGAGAATTTGGAAACGAGATCGCTAGAATTGTTGATGGATTGACAAAGATTTCCAATGTTATTGATGTTAATGCATCACAACAAGCTGAAAATTTTAAAAAGATCCTGCTCACACTTACTGATGATCCAAGAGTTATTTTAATAAAGCTTGCTGACCGGCTTCATAATATGCGTACGCTTGATCACATGAAGTCCGATAAGCAATTGAAAATCTCTTCTGAAACGGTTTATGTATATGCGCCGCTTGCACATCGCATGGGTTTGTATAATATTAAAACAGAGATGGAAGATCTTGCGATGAAGTATCTCGAACCTGATTCTTATAAAGAAATTGCAAGAAAACTGGCGGAGACAAAAAAAGAAAGAAGCAGGTATATCAATGAATTTATCAAGCCTTTGAAAGATAAGTTGGATAAGGCTGAGTTAAAATTTGAAATATACGGAAGACCAAAACATATCCATTCTATTCAAAATAAAATGAAAAAGAAAGGAGTGAGTTTTGAAGAAGTATATGACCTTTTTGCTATTCGTATCATTCTGGAGTCGACGCCTGAGAATGAAAAAAGTGATTGCTGGAAAGTTTATTCGATCATCACCGATGAATATACGCCGGCACCTGAACGTTTGCGTGACTGGTTAAGTAATCCCAAAAGCAATGGTTACGAAGCATTACATACCACAGTGATGGGTCCACAGGGAAAATGGGTGGAAGTGCAGATCAGAACAAAACGAATGAATGAGATTGCGGAAAAAGGATTGGCAGCACATTGGAAATATAAAGAAGGAAGTTCCGATGAAAATCGTTTTGATAAATGGTTTCAGCAAATACGTGAAGTGATCGGTAACCAGGAAACCGACTCAGTAGATTTTTTACAGGATTTTAAAACAAGTTTTCTTGCCGAAGAAATTTATGTGTACACACCAAAAGGCGATGTAAAGATGTTGCCCGTGGGTTCTACTGCACTTGATTTCGCATTTTCAATTCACAGTGCGATCGGTATAAAAACCATTGGCGCCAAAGTCAATCATAAACTCGTTCCATTAAGTCATAAGCTCCGTAGTGGCGACCAGGTGGAGATCATTACATCCAACAAACAAAAACCCTCGGAAGACTGGTTGAATTTTGTTGTTACCTCAAAAGCAAAAGGAAGGATCCGCGATGCATTGAAAGAAGAAAAAAGAAAAGTCGCTGAAGATGGCAAATATACAGTGCAACGCAAGATCGAAGGAATGGGTGCAGCGTTCAATCAACATAATATTGATGAGCTATGGACGTATTATAAACTAAATTCTGCCCTGGATCTGTTTTACCAGGTTGCTATAAGAAATATTGATCTGAAGGAGCTCAAAGAATTTAAGGTTTATGGAGATAAAATAGAAGCGCCAAAACCCGTAAAGATTCATGAAGTAAAAGTGGATGGTTTTCAGCATTCACTTCCAAAAAAAGAAGCCGAACTTATAATTTTTGGTGAGAGCAGTGATAAGATAGTTTATAATCTTGCTAACTGTTGCAAGCCTATTCCGGGTGATGATGTATTTGGTTTTGTAACAACGGGTAAGGGATTAACTATCCACCGTACCAATTGCCCCAATGCTGCCAAACTGATGGCCAACTTTGGACACCGTATAGTAAAAACTAAATGGGCAAAGAACAAAGAGATATCATTCCTTACCGGTTTAAAAATTGTTGGACTTGACGATGTAGGTGTTGTAAACAAGATCACTAATCTCATATCCGGGGAATTGCGTATCAATATTGCTGCACTCACAATTGAAGCAAAAGAAGGTGTGTTTGAAGGAAATATAAAGTTATATGTCCATGATAAAGAAGAACTGGATGAGTTGGTTCGGAGTTTACTTGCTTTACGGGGCATAGAAAAAGTAGACCGTTACGATACAGAACTGTAATTGTGATCCACCATTTCATTCCCGGTTTACCCAAATTCTGACTAACAAGTGCTAGGAGATAAGAGATAGGTAATAGTGATTCGATACGCCCCAAACCCCTATCCCGGCTTTAAAGGAAAACTGCCTTAAAGTTTTCACTCAAAAATTTTTAAACAGTTGAGCATTTGTGGAAAGAAAGAGCAAATGACTTCAGAATTATTTCGACTTGTTTTTGGCCTTACCTTATTTTTGCCCCGCTTTGATAACCCCTATCCCATAAAGGGGACTTAGATCTGAGAATTCAAATCGTTAGTTTATTGTTTGAGTAATCATTTGAATGCTGAGTAGGGTTATTGAATGTACAAGAGTGCGACACAACTAAAGCATAATATTATTGTTGCATTTGGTAAACAGGATGTATTAAACAATTTAAATAACTTTTCTAATGGGGAATATTAAAGCCCCCTTTAGGGGGTTTGGGGGTTACTTTTATGATTGACGTAATACTTGGTTTGCAATGGGGCGATGAAGGGAAAGGAAAGATCGTTGATTTTTTTGCATCGAAATATGACCTGATCGCAAGATTCCAGGGTGGGCCAAATGCGGGACATACCTTGTATGTAGGAGATAAAAAAGTGGTGCTTCATCAAATTCCATCTGGTGTTTTTCACGCAAATACTATTAATCTTATAGGAAATGGAGTAGTGCTTGATCCTGTGACATTGAAAAGAGAATGCGATACAGTTTCGTCCTTCGGCATTGATCTGAAAAAAAATCTTTTTGTTTCAGAAAGGACGCATTTGATACTTCCAACGCATCGTGCATTGGATAAAGCTTCAGAAACCTCAAAAGGTCTTGATAAGATCGGTTCGACATTGAAAGGCATTGGTCCTACCTACATGGACAAAACCGGTAGAAATGGATTGAGGGTCGGCGACCTGATCCGCGGTGATTTTAAGAGTGCTTATGATAAATTGTGCAATAAGCATCGTCAATTGCTGGATTCTTATTCATTTCACGAAGATATTTCTGCATGGGAAAAAGAGTTTTTTGAAGCGATCGAGTTTTTGAAAGCCATGAATATTGTTTCCGGCGAATATTTTATTAATGATCATTTGTCAGCAGGAAAAAAAATACTCGCGGAAGGTGCCCAGGGTAGCATGCTTGATATTGATTTCGGCACTTTCCCGTTTGTTACTTCGTCAAATACTATTACGGCTGGAGTTTGCAGTGGGCTTGGCGTTGCGCCTCAAAAGATAAAAGATGTGCTTGGGGTAACAAAGGCTTATTGTACCAGGGTCGGCGGCGGCCCTTTTCCAACCGAGCTACATGATTCCGTTGGTGAAGAATTGAGAAAGATCGGGAATGAGTTTGGCGCAACAACCGGCCGGCCACGTCGTTGTGGCTGGATCGATCTTGTAGCGTTGAGATTTGCCTGCATGATAAACGGGGTTACAAAAATTGTCATGACAAAAGCTGATGTGCTGGACGCGTTTGAAGAATTACAAGTTTGCACAGCTTATAATATCGATGGAAATAACACGGAGGAAGTTCCCTACCAAATGACGGGAATCAACCTGGGTACTGTGTATAAAAAATTCAAAGGCTGGAAAACTGATTCATCTGTCTTAAAGAATGAAAAAGATTTGCCTGGAGCCATGCAGCAATATGTAGCGTTTATTAATCAATACCTGGGAGTGAAGGTGAATTATATTTCAAACGGACCGGGCCGGGACCAGATAGTTTCACTATCTTGAAAAAGAACAGCAAAAAAATAAGAACAAAAATTTGGAAGTATTAAAACTTCGCTGAAATTTTACATTGATTAATTTTATTGGAATATGACAATGAAATCTGACAAAGGAAAAAAAACCGTCGGCAATGATCATAAGCCATCTTCCGGTAATGCTGATAAAAAAGCTTCATCGAAACCAAAGAAACAGGAGGAAGAAGATGATGATGATGAGTTGGAAGATGATGAGGAGATGGATGTGAAGGCCACAAAAAAAGGCGCTAAACCTGCCGCCGCAAAAAAGTCCAGCGACGATGATGACGATGATGATGCTGGTGAAGATGAACCGGATGATTGGGAAAAACCGGAAGAAGAAGAGGAGTGGGATCCTGACTTCGACGAGTTTGATATTCCTGCATCCAAGGGAAAGAAAAGCAGTGGCGTTGCTACTGGTGGTAAGAAAGGTAAGGATGAGGATGATGATTTTAAGGTAGATGATGAATTCAAAGAAATGGGGCTTTATGATGACAGGTATGATGATGATGACGAGGATGATTACTAAAAAGATTTTATTTCCCGTTTTATATTTTGAACGCAACCAATACTAACTGCATTTTTACAATCACAGATCCTGAGAATGCAAAGAAAAAAATGCTGAGCTGGGCAAACCGGTTCGGCATTTTTTGTTTTTTGGACAATCATCGTTATCAAACCAATTATCATTCTGTTGAATGTTTGCTGGCCATAGGCAGCAAAAGCAGTTTTATTGCAAATGCCGGCAATGCGCTGAAAGATTTTCAAAATTTCATTGATGAAAGACCACGGTGGCTTTTTGGTCATTTAGGATATGATCTGAAAAATGAGATAGAGTCTGTCATTTCATCATATAAAAGCAGGCCGGGCTTTCCGGACGTTTTTTTCTTTGAGCCAAAAATTGTTATCAGGCTTTCTGAAAAAGAAATGGAAATCGAAAGTGATGAAGATGCGGCAAGAATCTTTGAAGAGATCATGCGAAGTGATGAAGCGACTGTATTACAAAATGATTTGATCAATATTCAACATAAGGTTCCAAAGAAAGAATACATTGAAACGATCGGAGAATTAAAAAAACATATTCTTCGTGGTGATTGTTACGAGATAAATTATTGCATGGAGTTTTATGCTGATGATGTGATAGTTGATCCGTTATTGGTTTATCAAAAACTCAGCAATACATCACCGAATCCTTTTTCTGCATTATATAAATTGGAAGATAAATGGCTGGTCTGTGCCAGCCCGGAAAGATTTTTAAAAAAGGAGGGAAACAAGATTTTATCACAGCCGATCAAAGGAACTTCCTCAAGATTCTTAAAAGACAATAGCAAGGATAAAAGAAGTAAAGAAGAGCTTTATGCAAGCGAAAAAGATCGCTCCGAAAATGTGATGGTAGTTGATCTTGTACGCAATGATCTTGCCCGTGTATGTAAAGAAGGAACGGTGAAAGTGGATGAACTCTTTGGCATTTATTCGTTCCCCCAGGTACACCAGATGATCTCAACAGTAAGCGGAGAATTAAAAGATGAAATGACTTTTAGTGAGATCATTAAGTCAACATTTCCGATGGGTTCTATGACAGGAGCGCCAAAAAGAAGGGTGATGGAACTGATCGATCAGTATGAACGATCAGGAAGAGGAATTTTTTCCGGAGCCCTTGGTTATATAACTCCGGAAAAGGATTTTGATTTTAATGTGGTTATAAGAAGCATTATGTATAATGCTTCTGAAAAATATCTTTCTTTTATGGCGGGTTCAGGCATTACTTTTTACAGTGATGCTGAAAGAGAGTATGAAGAGTGTTTGTTGAAGGCGGAAGCGATGAGGGGAGTGGTGACAAAATAGAATTCATCGCCCAGCCATAGTCCGGGAAGCGTTTTTTTTCGTTTTTAATTATACCAGCGTATCGTACTGGTTCACTGGGGTTTTCTAATAAATTTTAAGATGTGACATATATCCTCCAAGAACGATATCGTAGATTCCCACGAACTTCCTCTTTTCCCTGAAAATTTCTATTTTGTATAATTAACCAAAAGGATAATGCTGTCTTGTTTTCTTATTAAAGCTGTTTCATTCAACAAAAGGGATTTGAAAAAAATTCTTTTGTTCCAGGCAGCAGTGTTTTTATTTTTCTTTCTTTCGGGCCAGGTTTCCGTTATGAAAATAGTGGGGAAAAATGCCGAAGGTTATAAAGCGGGGACCGGTATTTTTTATTCTTTTGATATACCAGTAAATCCGATGGAAAATAATAGTGTCATCATTGAGTTATTTGATTTCGGAAATTTTTATGTCAAAAATAATTCCGGGAAGGAGCCGACAGCTTACTTATCTGTTAAAGCCGGTTTCCGGCATATTTTCAGCGCTGAAGGTAAAACAGGATTATTCATAGAGCCACAGGCAGGCTATTGCTGGACAACTTCAGATAAATCTTATTCAAGTATTCAGGGAGGTCTTGCATTGGCTATAGTTACCGGTTATTCACTGGAAGTAGGTTTTAGTGGAAACAGTCTTCTTTTTGGACTCAAGTATGAAACGGATTTGCCCGGCAGTAACAAACAAATTAGTACCGTTGGTTTTCGATTTGCTTTCAATTATAGTTTCAAACGAAACTGAGATTTAATTGTAATCTTGATTCCACTTTTTTTTCTGCAGATGTTTCAGATATTTTCTACTTAAACGACTTTTTCTCCGGTTGTGTTTTCGTCGGTGTAGAAAGCGATTGCTTAAAAGAGTCCAGCATTATTTGTAAACTTTCATTGAGGATATCATATCGTTTTGCCATGAACATTTCCATCTTATCTGCCGGCAACCTTAATTCATACTTACCATTATGAGTGATCAGTTTATCAAAGTCAGGATTGTAACGATTAAATTCTGCAATTGAAAACGTAATGTGTTTTGTAATCACCAACGAATTATATCTCCCGCTGATCGCCTGTACTTTAGAATTGGTCAGTTCAGCAGCATTTAAATTCTTTGCAGCAGGATTTACATTCGATGCTTGTTTTAAGATATCGGTTTCATCTTTAGTTAAGGTTGTGATCCCGCCATCACCTTCCATTATATAGTGTGTAGCAATAAATTTTTTTACATGATCTCTTGATTCAGCCGGTAAATAATGTTGCAGGTCCCAGAAATTGCGACTTTTGCTTTTGCGAATTGCGGCGTCCACATTTCCCGGGCCGCCATTGTAAGCAGCAATTACCAGCAACCAATCTTTATAGATATTATAGAGTTCACTTAAATATTTTGCTGCAGCATGTGTGCTTTTGTAATAATCTGTTCTTTCATCAACGTATTCATTAACTTTCAAACCCATTCTTCTTCCTGTTGCGGGCATGAACTGCCAGGGACCTACTGCACCTGCCCATGACACTGCGTAGGTTTTCAGGTAAGATTCAATTACGGCGAGATATTTTAACTCTCTTGGTAAGCCATGATAATTGAGAACAGCATCGATCATATCAAAATAGGGTCGCCCCCAACCTTTTAATTTCTCCAAACTCTTCCTATTTTTTGCCATATAATCATCTACAAAACTTATGGCACGGGGATTTAATTGCACCTGGCTTAATCCTTCTTCTTCCGGCTGGCCTGTAAAAAGGTCTTTGAAACCTGCTTTCGGATCAGCGGCAATGGCAACCGGTGCAATTGTTGAATCAACAACTAGTTTATTGATCCTTGATCTTGAGAGGTCTACAATTGTATCAGAGGCTTGTTGTGCAGCTGCAACGAGCGCAGAACCAGAAATTAATATCGTAAGTAAAAAGCGCATTAGAGATCGGCCCTTTCTGAATTATTTTTTCATTTCCATTAATTGTTGTGAGGCATGCAACAAAGATAGCTCGTTAAATTGTTTTGCCATTAGCTGTATGCCAAAGGGCATGCCATTAGAATGTTTAAAAAGTGGTAACGATATGCCGGGAATTCCCGTAAGGTTTGCAAATACAGTATAGATATCTGCGAGATACATGGCAATTGGATCATCAGTTTTCTCCCCGATCTTAAATGCAACTGTTGGTGAAGTTGGCATCAGGATAAAATCAAATTCGCTGAAAACCAGTTCAGTTTTTTCAACAAGCTTGCGTCTTACTTTTTGTGCTTTGGCAAAATATGCATCATAATATCCGGTACTTAAAACAAATGTGCCCAGCATGATCCTTCGTTTCACTTCCTTGCCAAAACCCTCACTTCGATTGTGTTTGTAAAACTCTGTTAAATCAGTGGAAGGTTTTGAAGAACGATATCCATATCGAACTCCATCATAACGTGAAAGATTCGAGGATGCCTCTGCAGTAGTTAGAATATAATAGGCGGGAACTATATAATCGAGATACTCAAAACTCAATGCGGTTACCTCATGGCCATCATTTTTTATTTGTTCGATCAGTTTATTTATTCCGTCAGCAATTTCATTATCAAGCGACGGATGCTCTAATGTTTCTTTGAAATAAGCGAATCGAAACGTTTTATTTTCCTTTAATGTTTCAGAATATTTCTCAACCTGTTTTTGAGAAACCGTGCTATCATATTCATCTGCACCGGCAATTGTTTCTAATACTTTACCGGCGTCTGCGACATTGTTTGCAAAAATGCCAATTTGATCAAACGATGAGGCATAAGCGATCAATCCATATCTTGAAATGCGCCCATACGTTGGTTTTAAACCAACGATGCCACAAAAATCAGCAGGCTGACGAACCGAACCGCCGGTATCGCTTCCTAATGAAACCATACAGAGCCCTGCCTGCACAGCAACAGCGGATCCGCCGGATGAACCACCGGGCACACGAGTTTCATCCATTGCATTCAACACCTTTCCATAAACTGAATTTTCGTTTGTAGAGCCCATTGCAAATTCATCACAATTGCAGACACCAATGATGATGGCTTCTTCCTGCAAAAGTTTTTCAATTGCAGTTGCTGAATAAAGAGAGGTAAAATTTTTTAAGATTCCTGATGCCGCGGTAAGCGGATGATCTTTATAACAAATAACATCTTTGATTGCAATTACAACTCCATGAAGTTTTCCAATAGTATTTCCGGTTTTTCTTTGTTTATCAAGTGCCGTTGCTTTTTGGATCGCTTCATCTTCAAATACATGCACAAAAGCATTGAGATGTTTGCTTTTTTCAATTTCAGAAAGATAATGGCGAACGGCTTCCACGCAGGAGCTCTTACCCTGAGTTAATGCAAGCTGGTATTGGTTAATAGAGGTATACTCGAACAAAAGCGAAAGCCTTTATTAAAATGAGGAGATACAAGCACCGTTGTAGGTAACAATTAAGAAGCAGCTTTGCTGTCTTTTTCTGCAATGCTGTCTTCCAATTCTTTTTTCACGTTGTCTTTTGCATCTTTGAATTCACGAACACCTCTTCCAAGACCACGCATCAGTTCAGGAATTTTCTTACCGCCAAATAACAAAAGCACAACAAATGCAATTAACAGTATTTCAGTCCAACCGAGATTCATAAAGAAATTTTTTAGATGAAGGTCAAAGTTAGTACAAATTAAAGTCCGTTTTCAATTAATTTGTTAAGCTGATGTAAATGCAAAAAAAAGCGACCGTTAGTATCGATCGCTAATAATTTGTATAAAAAACAAGTTTATTTCTGTTCTGCTGTTTCAACCGCCTGGCGTTTCTCACGGATCCTTGCACTCTTACCGCTACGGCTGCGTAAATAATAAAGTTTAGCCCGACGAACACGACCACTTTTGTTTACTTCTATTGATTCGATATTAGGTGAAAAAAGAGGGAAAAGTCTTTCTACACCAACGCCATCGGAAATTTTACGGACTGTAAAAGTTGCTGTAGCACCTGAACCCTGGCGCTTAATTACATCGCCTTTAAAGCTCTGGATCCTTTCCTTATTTCCTTCAAGGATCTTATAGTTGACGGTAATATTATCACCAGCTTTAAAAGCCGGGAATTCTTTTTTTCCGGTCAATTGCTCGTGTACAAAGTTTATAGCGTTTGAGTTCATGATCTTCAATTTTTAAGAGGGGACGCAAAAGTAAGGCAAACATTTTAGATTTTAGATTGCAGATTGCAGATTTTTGCAAGAAAACCAGATATTTCATTAACAGTTGAAAACAAAGGCTCTAAATCAAGCTAAGATCGGAAATCCGAAATCTGCAATCCCTTACCTCGCTACGTTCACCGCTCTCTTTTCTCTTATCACCGTCACTTTTATCTGGCCGGGGAATGTCATTTCATTCTGGATCTTCTGAGCTATCTCAAAAGAAAGTTTTTCTGAATCCTGGTCACTTACTTTATCGGCTTCTACGATTACCCTCAATTCCCGGCCAGCCTGGATCGCATAAGCTTTTTCCACTCCGTTATAGGTCATGGCCAGGTTTTCAAGGTCTTTGATACGCTGCAAATATTGTTGCATAATTTCCCGGCGTGCACCAGGTCTTGCTCCGCTGATAGCATCACAAGCCTGAACAATCGGCGAGATCACGTACTGCATTTCCATTTCATCATGATGGGCACCGATAGCATTTACAATCGCAGGATTCTCGCCATATTTTTCTGCGAGTTTGGCGCCAAGTAATGCGTGGCTGAGTTCAGTTTCTTCGTCAGGAACTTTACCGATATCATGAAGCAAACCTGCTCGTTTAGCAAGCTTGGAATTCATACCAAGCTCAGCTGCCATGATGCCACAAAGATTGGCTACTTCACGGCTATGCATTAATAAATTTTGACCATAAGAAGAACGGAACCGCATGCGGCCAACCATTCTCACCAGTTCTTTATGTAAACCATGAATGCCGAGTTCGATCACGGTTCTTTCGCCGATATCCATTACCTGCTCTTCGATTTGCTTTTTTGTTTTTTCAACAACTTCTTCAATTCTTGCAGGGTGTATTCGACCATCAGCAACTAATCTTTGTAAACTTAAACGGGCAATCTCACGGCGAAGCGGATCAAAAGATGAAAGAACAATTGCTTCAGGAGTATCGTCAACAATAAGATCAACGCCGGTGGCGGCTTCAATTGCACGGATATTTCTTCCTTCACGTCCGATGATCTGACCTTTTATTTCATCACTTTCCAGGTTGAAAACGGTAATGGAGTTTTCAATGGCCTGCTCAGCGGCTGTACGTTGTATTGTTTGAATGATGATCTTTCTGGCTTCCTTATTTGCCTTTTGCTTGGCGTCTTCAATTATTTCCTGTTGAACCACCAACGCTTTTGTCTGTGCTTCATGTTTCAGGCTTTCCACCAATTGTGTTTTGGCTTCTTCTGCGGTAAGACCGGCAATTTTCTCTAAACGACGAATATGCTCTTCCTGGTGCTTTTCGAGTTCGGTCCGTTTGATATTTACCAGCTCGATCTGGCGATTAAGGTTTTCCTTGATCGTTTCATTTTCCTTTATGTGCTTATCAAGATTGCCTTCTTTCTGGTTGATGGATTGCTCTTTTTGACGGATGCGGTTCTCAGCATCGTTGATCTTTTTATTTTTTTCAAAAACCTCTTTGTCGTGATTTGATTTCATCTGGACAAAGCGTTCCTTGGCCTCGAGTTCTTTTTCCTTTTTGAAAGTTTCACCCCTGAGTTCGGCTTCTTTAAGAATACTTTGAGCAAGTAGTTCGGCTTCGGCTATCTGTTTTTTTGTGTTTTTGGCAAAAAGCAGCTTACCCGCTATGATGCCGATAATTAGTGCTGCGCCTCCAATAATGGCAAACAATATATTTTGATCCATGAATGTTTAGTTTGATTGTTTTCACAATGCTTGTTTTTAAAAATGCCTGACCGGTTCTTAAATGCTAATGGTCAGGTAATCAGCGAAGATACAAAACGGCGGGAACCAATGAAATCAATTATGGGCGGGTATAAATTCCGCGATAACCAGTTTTGAGATCAAAACTGGTCAGGATTGCAATTGCCCATCAAGCATCCGCTCCAGTAAATTCAGTTTATCAGAAAGATTATCCCTCTCTACATCAGTAGCTGAACTGCTATTTTGCTCGGTGGCATACCATACAAGCGCCATCGCCACATAATCCTGCATGTCCTTTCCTGCAAACATGGTTTTGAATTCAAGGATCTTGTCATTGATCGTTTTTACCGTTTTGCGGACCACTTCTTCGTCCTTTGCATCCAATTTGATGCGGTAGCTGCGGTCGGCAATTGTAATGGTGGCAGGTATTAGTTGTTCTGACATATAAATTAGTTAGTGGTGAGTGGAAAAGAGAAAATGGAAATTTCCACTTTCCTCTTTCCATTTTCTATTCACTTAAAAGGGCAATACAGCGGTCAATCTCTTTAATGTAAGAATTAATGCGTTTTTCAAATTCTTTCTTGTCGCCTTCCTCCCAATCTCCTGAAGTGATCTTTAATACATCCACTTGTTGCTTAAGTTCTGCAATGTTTTGCTGATTGGCAAATGATTGAGTCCTGTTTTTGTCCAATTCCTCTTTCAGACGCAGGTTCTCTTTTTGTAATGCTGCGTAATCCTTCAACACCTGTTGAAGTTTATCCTGTATTCTCTTTAATTGGTTTTCGAATTCAGCCATAAAAATTATTTCCTGATTTCAGCATTTAATTCTTTTTCAAGCGTCGTCATTATCCTATTCATCCACCCATCGATCTCTTTATCGGTAAGCGTTTTTTCGTGGTCTGAAAAAGTAAAACTTACAGCGATCGATTTTTTATCAGTACCCAGCTTTTCACTTTCGAATATATCAAAGAGTTTAACCTCCTGCAATTTGTCCAGCTTTAATTTATTCACCGACTTCTCCACCTCATCGTACGCCAATGACCTTTGAACGACCATGGAAATATCTCTCATCACTGATGGGAACCTCGATAGCTCTTTAATTGAAAGTGTTTGCATGGAAGTCAGCTTCAGGACAGCTTCCCAGTTCAGCGCCGCAAAAAATACCGGCTGTTTAATACCAAACTGAGATAATACTTTTTGATTCACTTCACCAGCACCGGCTACTAATTCGCCATTTGATTTATAAATAATATGATCCGGCAACTTAGGAACCGGAAGTGTTTCAATTGTATCTGGTTTTATTCCCAGCAATTGCAATACGGATGAAACAATTCCTTTAATATAAAAGAAATCAGATGATACCGCTTTTCCTTTCCAGCTTTGATCATTTACGTTCCCGCTAATTACCATGCATACCTGTTCCATTTCATGATATTTGCCCGGTCCGCTGGTGAAATATCCTTTACCAAATTCAAAAAGTTTCAGATCGCCGTTTTTGTGATTCAGATTGCGGGCAACAACTTCCAGGCTTGTTTCCAGCAATGAAGGACGAAGAATATTCAGCTCGGCGCTCAGGCTATTCATCATTTTTACCATTGGCTGTCTTTCTTCTTCGGTAAAATAAGCTGCATTGGTAATGGAGTTGGTCATCATTTCATGAAAACCAAGTCCAACAAAATAATTGGCCACCTTTTCTTTCAACGTATGACGCAAATAATTTTCTTCAACCGAAGGAGTAATAGTGATGGCAGTCGGGATCTCAATATTATCTAACCCGTCGATCCGAAGAATTTCTTCTACGATATCTGCCGGTAATGAAATATCGGGTTTGCTGAATGGAACTGCAACGCGTATTTCATCAATGCCATCTTTTGCTATTTCGAATCCCAGGTTATTCAAAATATTTTTTACAGAATCGGGATGATAATTTTTGCCGCTCAGTTTTTTCAGGTAATGATATTTAAGTGAAACCTCTGTTTTATTTGGCGGGTCAGGATACACATCAACAATATCAGATGCAAATTGACCACCACCGAGTTCTTTGATGATAAGAGCAGCACGTTTCAACACAGTAACCGTATTCGATATATCGATGTTTTTTTCAAAACGAGTGGCCGCATCTGTTCTCAATCCGTGACGAAAACTTGTTTTGCGAATATCAATGGGATTGAACCAGGCACTTTCCAAAAAAATGTTCCTGGTTTTATCAGTAACACCTGAATGCAAGCCGCCAAAAACACCTGCAATACATATTCCACCTTCCGCGTCACAGATCATCAGGTCTTCTTTACTTAGTTTTCTTTCCTTTTCGTCCAGGGTAACAAACGTTGTTCCTTCCGGTAAATTTTTCACGATTATCTTTTTACCTTTTATTTCATCCGCATCAAATGCATGTAGCGGTTGTCCAGTCTCATGCTGAATGAAATTGGTGATATCAACAATGTTATTGATAGGGCGAAGTCCTATCGATTTTAATTTCTTTTGCAACCACAGTGGTGATTCTTTTATTGTAACTCCTGCGATGCTGATTCCGCTGTATCGCTGACAGGCTTTTGTATTTTCAATAGAAACAGAAACAGGTAATGATTTGTTTTCTATTTTAAAACCATTGCTGGTTGGCAATTTAGGTTTCAGGTCTTTTTTATCATGATGATTAAGATAGGCACACACGTCTTTTGCAACGCCCCAATGACTCATTGCATCCATCCGGTTTGGGGTGATACCAAGTTCATAGATCCAGTCTTCAAAAGGTTGAAAATATTCTGCAGCGTCTAAACCCACTTTTGCATCTTCTTTCAAAACCATAATGCCCGCATGTGATGTACCTAAGCCCACTTCATCTTCTGCGCAGATCATTCCATAGCTTTCCACATTCCTGATCTTTGCCACTTTCATTGTGAGCGGCTCATTATTTATTGGATAAATTGTTGTTCCCACTTTTGCAACAATAACCTTTTGCCCGGCTTCTACATTAGGCGCCCCGCAAACAATTTGTAAAGGCTCGCCATTTCCTACACTTACTTTTGTGAGGGTGAGTTTATCTGCATTAGGATGTTTTTCGGTGGAAAGAACTTCACCAATCACAAGTCCTTTCAGCCCACCTTTTACTTCTTCGTATTTTTCAAAACTTTCCACTTCCAAACCGATAGAAGTAAGAATACGGGCCAATCGTTCAGGCTCAACAGTTACAGGTAAATATTCACTCAACCATTTATAAGAGATCGTCATGTTCGCTTGCTTCTTTTATTAGCTGCGAAGATAAGGAATGAGGATGGCTGAAGTGGGTAGTTATTAGGACCTAATTCGCTTTAAAACGCTCTGCGATAGTGGCAAGTTCGGCTAAATCAATCTCTAGTATTGTTTTGCCATTATCGGTTTAACTGTGCTAATTCTTTTGATATTCCAAATTTAACCCCCAGCAATGCAAATACATTATTTACCGCTTTAAATTCCTTCCCTATTGATGCAACGGCCACAATACCCGGAATAATTTGGTAGTTGGCCACAAGTGCAAAATGATCATAATTAGATTGAGCTGAATAGTCCCTCCTGTTCACATATTCGAGTTGAACATCAAAATTTTTTTCCTTGTCCTGGTAGGATAGATTTATTCCATAGTCAAAAAAAGCTGAGTCTTTGCCAGATTTAGAATTTGCCCCGGTTGCCCATGAATATCTTGCTAACAAAACGAAATCAAGAGGAAATTTATATGGCGTCCAGCGAATATTTAACCATACTCCTGCTTTTGTAGACGCTAAGTCTTTTGAAGTACTAGATTCTCCCATATAAGCCGCCGCCAATTCGGTATTGAAAGTTACTTTGGATTGTAAGTTGTGTAAGGAGTCTTTTGCTTTTTTAATCTCATTAAGATCGATGTCCTCGGGATCTTCAACCGACAAAAGATCAACAATCTTATTTTTAAGCGATAGAATTGTGTTTTTCATAATATCTGAATAAAGCCGTAAAAGCTGCGTTCTAAAACCAACTGATAAATTTCTGATAGAATCCGTCTTAGCTGTTGCGGCAGAAATACCAAAGGTTTGAAAAATCGGGGCCTTCTTTTTTAAATTATCGTCAAAGGTATAGGCAGGCCTGTTTTTAAACCAATAAGGAGCAAACTCTAAAGCACCATTATTTTGCCATACATTGATAAGGCTTACCGCAAATGCCTTGGGATTAGATGGTTTTTCAATGGATGACGGAGATTTTTCCAATAAAACAAATGCTGGAGATGTTGGCATATTCATATCATTTATCTTGAGCGGTACCTGGCCATAACAAATACTTATAGCAGTAGTTATGATAATTGCCAATAATATCTTTTTCATAGTCTTATTTGAAGTTGAAGTCAATTTGATAAGAAAAAATATCACCGTCATTATCAACGGTATCGTGAAAAACTGTGACTTGAGGAGTACAAGCATGGAAGAAATACGTTACAACAATTCCATTAGTTTGTTCATTTACATCGAGAATATTTGTTACAACTTTTAAAGCTCGGCCGGACAAATCCATCCCTGACCCAAGTTTTAGATTCTTAATTTCGCCTTTGCCAATTATTGTAGAACTTCCTTTGAATTTTACAACACTGCCCCCTATCTGTGCATTTCCAATTGTTATAGTAAGAAATACCTGTTCGTCGGGTGCAGCTTTAAGCGTTACATTTTTGACACTTTTTTTTATTGCCATAATTATAGTTTTTATCGCCTACTCTGATCCGTTTTCGGCTTACCGTGCTTACTATTTTAAATGGGTGTTCAGCAATTGATCCCAATACAGTAATGTTTACGCATGCTTCTCAGGAAACTTAAATCCTAAATAGGTTCCGGACGTTAAGCCTTGTAAGGCAAGTAATGTTGCGCTGAATTCAGGCATTGATAAACTTTTCCAAACCGAATGAAGAAAGATCAAACTCAACACTAAGGTCCAAACCAGTAACTGCACCCTATGAAAGCTGACGCCGTTCACATCTTGTAGTATATCATTAAAAAATCCTTCCGATTTTTGAGGTGTCAAGACCGTTATATTTCTTGCAATCTGTAAAGCTTTTTCGTTAACAAGACTTTCTTTCTCTTTTATTTGTTTTTGCAGCTCAATATTTGCCGGATCAGCCTTAAGCTGCAGGTTCAATATTAAAATTTCATTATCCAAAACCGTCTTCTCGTTTTGAAGTGTTATTGTTTGGTTCAGAGTTTCTGTTCTTTTATTGTCGTCGATGACAGTTGCATTTAAAGAAGTACCTGCGCTGATACCGATAAGCGCCAAAATTGTAGTTGTAATTATGTCATACGCATCCGTGATAAGCCAAATGAAAAAGAATGAAACGATTGTCAATGTAAACCAAAACGCCATTTGAAACCTTGCCAGGCTATATGTATGAAGTGCAGGATTGACCTTGACACCACGTATGCTGTCAGTTTCAAGAGAATCTGTTTTTCTTTTTATTGAGTCGGCTATGAAGTTTTTACGCACCTCTTCAGGCGTTTGCGCATAGCATAATGTTTGCAGTGCTGTAATATGAATTGCGATCACCAGGAAGACTCTTAAAAAGAAATATTTTAATTGCTGCATATTTTCGTTTTTAGTTTGCTATGTATGATTGCATAGAGATTTATTAACAACGAACTAATTTTTTCGCAACGTTTCCAAATCTTTCAAAGATTTCCAATCTTAACCTCGATTTCAATGTTTATTACACCCGTTCTTTCCGGGCTTTTCACGGTAAAGACGCCTATTCTATAAGCTCTTTTCGACCTCCGGATCTTGTTATATAAAAAAATTTAAAAAGCACTTTAACGTCAGAACACGCCTTAACGTGAGTTTATTGGGACAGATTTCAGTTAAAACATTTTGCACTATTTTAAGTGCTACTTCCTTCCAGCGCTTTTCAATTAGGCTGTTTTTATATAGAGCAATAACGCCTGAACATTTAATTGTTCTGACATCTCAATTAGCTAACAAATCAGAAGAATAATTACAGGATAAGATGGAATAATGCAGCTTGATGAAACTAACTTTAGACAAATTAGCTATTCGTTAAGCAGAAGTCAATCCCAGAAAAGTGGTATTTTTCGAACACATTTAAATGCAAAGAAATTTGAGATATAAATAGAGAATTTAAAAAAGTCAAACATTATAATATATTAAAAAGAAAACGAAAAATATGCTCCAGAATAGAATATTTGTAAATAAGTGATCTCAGTTAACGAAATCGCCGGTAGCGAACAACCGTTTGAAGCCGAAAAAAACTTTTGCAGACAAGTGAACATTTTTAATTACGATCTCAAATAATTTTTTATAAATTACAGGAGATGTTTATAAATGCCGGTGTGGAAAAACCTGTGAAGTAATAGTTAGGAAAGAAAAGTTTTTTTTGTCTGCAATTGGCTTTTATATTCGCCGTCTGACTGAGGGATAACGTTTCGAACCCAACCAACTAATTCAGTGAAATAAGGCTGGAAAAACTAACCCAAAAGTCATTGGTGTGAAATCAATGGTTTAAATTTTTATCGCCCTGTATCAACGATGGAACTTACTAATCTCAACAAGGATCGCAAGCAAAGAAGAAAGACATCATCCGACCTAAGCAGCCTGGTTTATGGTAAAATACCACCACAAGCAAAAGATCTTGAAGAAGCAGTCCTCGGTGCAATCATGCTTGAAAAAAATGCTTTTGATGTAGTCATTGAAATTTTAAAGCCTGAATGTTTTTATGTAGATGCTCATCAGCGTATCTACCGTGCTATGCAGGGCCTGGCACAAAAGAACAAACCAATCGATATCCTTACTGTTTCCGAGGAATTGAAAACCCGTGAAGAACTGGATATGGTTGGCGGGCCTTATTATGTTACTAAACTTACCAATGCAGTTGTTTCATCTGCGCATATTGAAACACATGCGAGAATTATCCTTCAAAAATTTATTCAAAGAGAGCTGATACGTGTAAGCGGAGAAATTATTGGCGATGCTTACGAGGATTCAACAGATGTTTTTGACTTGCTGGATGATGCCGAAAGCAAGTTATTTGAGATCACAAGCAATCACCTTCGTAAAAATTTTGATACCATCGATTCCGTTCTCGTAAAGACCATTCAGCGTATTGAAGATCTTCGTCACAAGAATGAAGATGTTTCCGGTGTGCCAAGTGGGTATGCGTCCCTTGACAGAATTACTTATGGCTGGCAAAATACCGATCTTATCATTCTTGCTGCGAGACCTTCGGTTGGTAAGACAGCATTTGCACTGAACCTGGCAAGAAATGCTGCCCTGCATGCAAGCAAACCGACGCCGGTCGCTTTCTTTTCATTAGAGATGAGTGCTGGTCAGTTGGTGCAACGTATTCTTGCTGCTGAAAGCGAGATATGGCTGGAGAAAATTGCCCGCGGTAAATTAGAAGAGCATGAAATGAAGCAATTGTATGCCCGCGGTATTCAGCGCCTGGCAAAGGCACCGATATTTATTGATGATACCCCGGCCTTGAACATTTTTGAATTAAGAGCAAAATGTCGTCGTTTAAAAAATAAACATAATATCGGGTTAGTGTTGATCGATTACCTGCAATTGATGAGTGGAACAAGTGATAATAGAAATTCTAACCGCGAACAGGAGATCAGCAATATTTCTAGAAACCTGAAAGCACTTGCAAAAGAATTGAATATCCCGATCGTTGCGTTATCGCAATTAAGCCGGGAAGTAGAGAAAAGAAAAGAGGGAGCAAAGATCCCGCAACTGAGTGACCTCCGTGAATCAGGAGCAATCGAACAAGATGCGGACATGGTTATGTTCCTTTATCGCCCCGAGTATTATGATATTACTGCAAATGAAATGGGAGAAAGCAATAAAGGTGAGACGCATGTAAGAATTGCAAAACATAGAAATGGCGCTTTGGATACTGTAAAATTGAAAGCACTTTTACATATCCAAAAATTTGTGGAAGATGATGGAAGTGGCATGGCCGGACTTGGTTTGCCGGCAGGAAGCTGGAAACCTGTACCAGATGATGCAGCGGGTGGCGGAGATGCCAAGTTATTTATCCAAACAGGAAGTAAAATGAATGATCTGCCGTTTAGTGAGGAAGAGGAAACGCCATTCTGAAGCCCCTCCAACCTCCCCAAAGGGGAGGCTTTTAATGACTCAAATAATTTGAAGCTTTCTTAATGAAGGCTTTTTTATTTTTACAAACATGGCACTACCTTTTTTTTATATTACTGAGTTTGTTTCTTCACAAAAAGAAATAGTATTGGATGAAGACACATCACGACATGTAGTGCAGGTATTACGAATGAAAGAAGGAGAGAAGTTGAACCTGACGGACGGAAAAGGACATTTGATTTCTGCCGGAATCATAGATGATCATAAGAAGCATTGTACGGTAAAAGTAGTTGACTCAAAATTTACGTCGCAGGCCTCACGAAAAGTAACTATTGCAATATCATTACTCAAGAATGCCAATCGCTTTGAATGGTTTTTAGAAAAGGCAACAGAAATTGGTGTGAGTGAAATAATTCCACTCATCTGTGAAAGAACTGAAAAACAGAAATTCCGTCATGATAGAATGAAAGGAATTTGTATCAGCGCCATGTTACAATCGCAGCAAGTTTGGTTGCCTGAGTTATATGAACCGGTGAAGTATATAGAGTATATAAAGTCTGGGACGGGCGATACCGATTTAACAAAGTTCATTGCTCATTGTGAGAAACCGGCAGAAAAGCAAAACCTTTCATCCTTTCAATCTTTCACCCATTCAACGATCTTAGTTGGGCCAGAAGGAGATTTTACAAAACAGGAAATAGAATTTGCTTTACAAAATAATTTTATCCCTGTAAGTTTAGGTGAAACAAGACTTCGCACTGAAACAGCAGGGGTGGTGGCAATGGCGTTACTTAAAATGATTTAAACTTCGCAGCGTTCTCTTTTTTGGTAAATTAGTAGACCAATGCTTACTGCATGGCCTACTCGCCACCATACACGAGAATATCTGCTCTTGTCTCCTTCTTTTTCTATTCTGTATTTTCATTATATGCCCAGCAGAGAGGGAATATTTTTTATAATCTTACTACAGCAAATGGGCTATCATCCAACAGAACTACTTCAGTGATCCAGGACCGTCAGGGCTTTTATTGGATTGGTACATTGGATGGATTAAATCGTTTTGACGGAACGTCCTGTAAAGTCTTTCAACATGTGCAAAGCGATTCTACATCGCTTTCCGATAATAACTGTATTTCGTTATTGGAAGATGATAGCGGAGATATATGGATCGCAACATTAATGGGTCTGAATCGTTACAGGAAAGATGGAAAGTTCGATCGGTTCTTTTTTCATAATCCCCGCCAGAATTTTGAACGTGTAAATTGGATATGGGGAATGACCAAGGACAGTTCAGGCAATATATGGATCACCACCTGCGGCTTATGGCAATATAATATTCATACAAAAAAATGGAAGGAATGGTTACATGATCCATCTGATCCCCGTTCTGTTCCCGGCGGCGTCATCGGCAGCCCGGTGTATGATAAAAAAAGAAATTGTCTTTGGATGTCAGGTTCTACAGGGTTTATTCAATTTGATATCAACTCCGGTCAATTTTATCATAAGAAAAATAACCCACGGCAACTATTGTTTTTTGATAAAGAGAATTATGGTTCACCTATTATCCTGGACGACAATAGCGATATTTGGTTCTTAACTCATTCACAACAAAAACTCTTTAGATATGATGTTGTGAACGATGCCGTACAAGCTGTTTCTATCAGGCTTTGGAGAGGCGTTTTTAATCTGAATAAGGATAATCGTAACAGGGTATGGATCCATTTCTGGACCGGTCCAAGTTATATATATGATCCTTCAAGTAATTCATTAGACTCAGTTTTCCTGGACAATTACCATTCTCAATCACCAATCAGCAATAATGCAAAAAATCTTTTTATTGACCGGTTTGGCAATTATTGGATCACTACATGGAAGGGGATTTCCATCTTTGACCCGGATGCGCAGGCATTGAAATATCATTCAATCGGCAATCCTGCCAACCTGTTTAAAGAGGCATTTGCGATTACGGCCCTCGCAGAGCAAAATGATAGTCTGTTATGGGTTGGTACCTCGTCAGGTTTATATCAGTATAATCTTTACCAGCGAAAACTTACTTACAGAAGACAGCCGCTATTAAAAAATAACTTTGGATATATAAGAAGTTTGTTTTTTCAAAATGATTCCATTTTATGGATAGGCGGCTGGACCGAACTTTTAAGTTATGATATCAAAAGGGATAAACTTATTCATTACTTTAATGATGTTGATCTGCCGCAATGCATGGTGATGGATGCAGACAAAAATGTGTGGGTGGGTACGTGGAATAACGGGCTTTATAAATTTTCCGTATCAGGACAAAAACTGAAACATTTTTTGCCTGGCGATCAATCCTCGCAAAGTATATTTAGTGATAATCTGGTATGCCTGGAAAAAAACAGGCAGGGCAATAGGATATGGATAGGTTATAATGGAGGAGATGGTTTTTCAACGGTTAGTGTTTCAGATCAGCAATTCAGGCACTATAAAATCAGGACAACCAGCCAGGATAAATTTCCTTCCAATGCGATTAATTGTATCCGGGAAGACGATAAAGGAAATCTATGGCTTGGCACTTTTGGCAGAGGATTAATTTGTTTTAATCCTTCAAATGAATCTTACAAGACCGTTATGCAAAGCGATGGGTTGAAAGGGAACTTCATCGATGCGATCTTTATTGACGATAGTTCAAGGTTATGGATCAGTACGACCAACGGTATAAATATTCTCGACACCAGGAACAATGATATTATTCAGACAAATATTGATCTCAGTTTTGCTGCCAATGATTTTCTTGCTAATGGCCTCGCCAGGAAAAATAAGCACTTCATATTCTTTGCAGGCACCAGGATCGTAGAGGTTGATCCCAATGCTTATTATCGTGCTGCCAATTCATATGAGATCCTTTTGAGTAGTTTCAGAATATTTGATAAAGAAGGATACATGTCTGCAAATGATCCAACTGTTAAACTGACCTATCAGCAAAACTTTTTTTCATTGGACTACTCGCTATTAAAACCCAACCCCAATAGCTTTACGCAGTATGCTTATCAATTAAAGGGTTTTGATAGAGATTGGAATTATGTAAGAGAAAGAAGAACTGCTTATTTTACAAATGTGCCACCTGGTCAATATGAATTTCTTGTAAAAGCTACAGACGAAAACGGCAAATGGATATATTTTTCAAAACCGCTAAGTATCACGATCAGGCCACCCTTCTGGCTACAATGGTGGTTCATAGGTGCTGTCATCAGTCTTGTCACAGCAGGCTTATATATATTTTACCGGTATCGCATTGATCAATTAAAAAGGATACTGGCTATCAGGACTAAAATTTCTCGGGATCTTCATGATGAAGTAGGTGCTACCCTTAGCAGCATTCATATTTATTCCTCGGTAGCTGCAAAGGCAATGAATAAAGATGCTGATGAAACAAAAAATGCATTGCACCAGATCAACCAAAACACCCGGCAGGTAATGGAAAACATGAGTGATATTGTATGGGCAATCAGCGCCGATTATGGTAATGAAACGACATTAGCTGCCAAGTTGAAAAATTATGGTTACGATCTGCTTACACCTCTTAATATTAAGTGTGTTTACCATATAGATAAAGAGGTAGAAAAGAAGCTGGTGAATATGGAAGGAAGAAAAAATATCCTT
>DASUTO010000398.1:0-2506 GCA_036374555.1 Chitinophagaceae bacterium | reverse complement strand
GAAAAAAATATTTTCCTTTTTAAGGCTTTCAAAAACTTAAACCGCCAAAACAATGTTTTCATTTTTAAAATCCAGGATGAAAAGCTTTCTTTATGAAGTCCTAGATCACAGGGAATTCAGGATAACCGAAAAGAGCAGGCTGTTAGCAGGTAAAATAAAAGCTGACTATAATAGATTGAATAGTCCTCAAATGAGGTCAATTAATGATTTTGAATTCAGCGTTTTTTCACAATTTGGAGAAGATGGCATCATTCAATACCTCATTGATAATGCAGAAATAAAAAATAAAGTTTTTGTTGAGTTTGGTGTCGAAAATTATAAAGAAAGCAATACGAAGTTTTTGATGATGAATAATAACTGGAGCGGCCTGGTTATTGATGGACATGATCGGAATATATCGTATATAAGAAATAGCGAGATCTATTGGCGTTTTGATCTGCAAGCCAGGCACAATTTTATAACAAGAGAAAATATTAATTCTATTATAAGCGAAGAACAAATTACAGGTGAGATCGGCCTTTTATCGATAGACATTGATGGAGCCGATTATTGGGTATGGGAGGCGATCACAGTTATTCAACCTGCTATTGTTATTGCAGAATATAATAGTTTATTTGGACCAACCCGGACGATAACCGTTCCCTATCAACCAGATTTTTATCGAATGAATTATCATTATTCGGGACTTGTATTTGGAGCTTCAATAAGTTCTCTCATTGAATTGGGAAATCAGAAAGGCTATTATTTTGTTGGGTGCAATGAAATGGGCAACAATGCCTTTTTTGTTAAAAAAGAAAAAATCGGAACCATCAGGCCTCTATCAGTTCAGGAAGGTTATAAGGAGGCGAAATTTAGAGAATCCCGTGATAAGAACGGTGCATTAACCTATAAAAGAGGCATAGACAAATACAATGAGGTAAAAGGTGTAGAAGTTTATAATACAACAACAAAACAAATAGAAGCGCTATAATTTTTTTGCAAAGTGATTTATCCGGAGATATGAAAGTTCTTTTAGATCCACAAATATTTATTACCCAAAAATTCGGCGGCATTTCAAGACTCTTTGTTGAAGTGTGGAAAAGAGCAATGAATAATGAAGAAATAAAATTTGAGTGCCCGCTTTTATATTCTGAGAATTATCATTTGAATGAAAGCGGGCTGGAGCCTAGGAACATGTTCACTTTTCTGCATCCTTTGCATTTCAGGGGCACGGGTAGAGTAAAAGATCGGCTGAAAAATTATTCCCTTAAAAAAACAGAAAGGAAATTAGATACCCAACACTTCGATGTTTTTCTCTCTACATATTATGACCCTTATTTCCTGGATCACTTAGCCAGGACTCCTTTTATTCTTACCGTTTTTGATATGATCCATGAGATCTTTCCTGAGCATTTTGCGAATGATAAAAAAACCGTACTGCAAAAAAAAAAATTACTTGAAAGAGCAAACAAGATCATCGCTATTTCAAAACAAACGAAAAAGGATATACTCAGATTTTATCCGCAGGTTCCGCAAGATAAGATAGATGTCGTGTATCTTTCGCAATCTATCATCGATAACGATGCTGGGATCACTGATCAGTTACCACATAGTTTTATCCTGTTTGTAGGAAATCGCGGAGCCTATAAAAATTTTAAATTCTTCGCTGAAACGACAACTCCCATTTTAAAGAAAGACGCGGAGCTTTATATTGTTTGCGCAGGGGGAGGGAAGTTATTGGAGAAAGAAATTGAAATGTTGCGGCACCTGGGTATTGCAGACAAAGTGATTCAGAAAGATTATAAGGATAGTGAGCTTGCTTCTTTTTATAAGGCTGCAAAATTATTTGTTTTCCCATCTGCGTATGAAGGATTTGGGATTCCTACTTTAGAAGCGATGAAATGTGGGTGCCCGGTGATCCTGGCTAATAGCAGCTGTTTACCTGAAGTGGGAGGTGATGCGGCGCTATATTTTGAGAGTAATGACAAAGATTCCCTGGCGGATGCAATTGATACCATTTTAAATGACGAAAGAGTAAGAAAGGAGTTAATTCAAAAAGGACTAAAACAGGTAAATGAATTTTCCTGGGAAAAAACAGCTGAAGGCTATTTTAATGTTATAAAAAATTTTGCTTGAGCAAGACGGCTTTAATAACAGGTATATCGGGCCAGGACGGAGCGTATCTCAGTAAATTATTATTGGGTCATGGCTATAAGATCGTGGGACTTGTGCGAAGCTGTGATTCGGATCTGAAAGGGTTACATTACCTCGGTATTGCCGAAAAAGTCAGAATTGAAGAATGTGATCTTTCCGATTTTACGCAGGTAATAAAAATAATAGAACAATACCAGCCTGATGAAATCTATAATCTTGCCGCCCAGAGCTCGGTGTCACTTTCCTTTAAACAACCCATTGGAACTTTTAGTTTTAATACACTTTCGGTATTTAACTTATTGGAAGCCGTCAAGATGGTGGATAGCAAAATAAAATTTTACCAGGCAAGCAGCAGCGAAATGTTTGGTAGCAT
>DASUTO010000397.1:0-18380 GCA_036374555.1 Chitinophagaceae bacterium | reverse complement strand
TCAATTGTATATTTATGGAAATGAACAAGACTCCTAGTTTGGATCATTTGCAATTTGATCCGAAATATAATCTCCAGATGATGTTTGAATTGCTTGTTGAAATTATTGCACTTCAGCAAGCAACGAATAAAGTGCTTACTGAAAGACTTTATGGCGAAGAAGCAATTATTGTTGAACATGAGATATTCAAGGCCTGTGCCGATCTGAAGCCAAAGATCATGGAATCGTTGTATATCCAGTTTGGCAAAACCCCGTTGATCAAGCCCAAATCCAAACGTAAGTCAAAGCCGAAGTCATAATTTCATTTCCTCACTGTCCTATCCCTGGTCTCTTTTTCCGGGTTATCATAGATTTTGATGAAATTAAGAGAAACGATATTAAAAGAACATTCAAAAGCCAATTGCATGCGAATTGTAAAATGGGTTGGCAATGATCAAAAAAGATTTGATGAATTAATTAATTTGTTTTTAAATGATGAGTATCGTGTCGTACAAAGAGTTGCATGGCCAATGTCCTATTGTGTGGAGGCTCATCCGGGATTTATCAAAAAGCATTTTGTTAACGTGTTAAAAGCTCTTGAAAAACCCGGCGTGCACGACTCGGTAAAAAGAAACACCATGCGTTTTTTACAATACGTCGATATACCCAGGAAATTTCACGGGCAAGTAATGGATATTTGTTTTCGATATTTTTCTTCGCCTGATGAGGCTGCCGCAATAAAGGCTTTTTCCATAACGGTATTGCAGAAGCTTGCGAAATCATATCCTGAGATCATTAGCGAGATCAAATTGGTCATTGAAGAAAGATGGGATTATGAAACGCCGGCCTTTAAAGCCAGGGCAAAGAAATTGCTCAAAGAATTTTCTTGATTTTATTTTTTTGTTTTCTTAAATTCTTTAAAGATCAATCGCAAACTTTGATCGTAGGTGAAGTAATTATATAGCCAGTTGATGAATACAAAAAATTTATTCTTTACACCGAGTATCAGCATCAGGTGCAGGCTCATCCAGATCATCCAGGCAAACCAACCCCCAAAATGCAGTCTTGGTTTTGGAATATCCACCACGGCAAGATTCCTTCCCACGGTTGCCATGGTACCCTTGTCTTTGTATTCATATTCCTCCAGATCAGATTTACCGGCCTTGATCTTCAATAAGTTTCTTGCAAGTAGCTTTGCCTGTTGAATAGCAACGGTAGCAACCTGCGGATGCCCATTTGGGTATTTAGGTGTTTCCATATATGCGAGGTCGCCAATTGCATAAATATTCGCTGAACCAAGTACTCTATTTACCCTATCTACTTTTATTCTGTTTCCCCTGGCAATAAGAGATTTATCAACACCATCGGGAATATTGCCTTTAATACCAGCGGCCCATAAAACAGTTGCAGATGAAATCGTTTGCCCATCTTGTAAGTGGATGTTTTTTCCATCATAATCCTTAACCTGAGCACCGGTCATCACCTTCACGCCTAATTTTTCCAAATACTTTTTCGAACGATCGGAGGATATCTCACTCATGTGGCCAAGCGTTTTTTGTGTGCCTTCTACTAAAAAGATATTCATTTTCGAAAAATCAAGCTCAGGGTAATCTTTAGGCAAAACATATTTTTTCATTTCCGCCAATGCCCCCGATATTTCTACTCCTGTGGGTCCGCCACCGACTACAACAATATTCATTAAGCGTTGCAGCTCTTCTTCATTCTTTGTGGTTAGTGCATCCTCAAAATTTTGAACGAGCTTATAACGAAGTTGTAATGCTTCAACTGTGGATTTCATTGGAAAAGCATGTTCTTCCAATTGCTGGTTGCCAAAAAAATTTGTATCAGCACCCGTGGCAAGTACTAAAATATCATAAGACTCCTCTCCTGTCCCTGTTATGATTTTATTTTCCGCAGCAATTATTTGTTTCAGATCGGTGATACGGATACGGATATTCTTACTTTTTTGAAAAGCTTTTCTTAGTGGAAAGGAAATGTTACTCGCATCCAATCCTGCTGTTGCTACCTGGTAAAATAAAGGCTGAAACTGGTGGTAGTTGAATTTATCGATCAGCAATATTTCAAATTCTCTTTTATTACTAAGTTTTCTTGCAAGTTTCAACCCGCCAAATCCACCGCCAACAATAATTATTTTCATCTGGATATCATTTACGATTCAAATTTACACAATTTTCAGTATTTATTGAAAATTTAAAATTGACTATTAATTGATCAATCAATCATTAAGATCAAAATTGAACCACATAGGCACATAGAGCACAAAGAATAAAACATAGTATCTATGTGAGCACCTATGTTTTCTATGTGCCTATGTGGTAAAAAGCTTAGCGAATAGATCGTCAGAAAATGATCCTATAAAAAAGGGAGATAAAGTGATTGCGACCCTTCGCTTCGCCCTCGGTAAACTGCGACGCAATGTTGATAAGAGAACAGAAACTTGAACGGAGCGTCGCAAGTATCGATGCCATGAAAAACTGAAGCTGGTATCAATATAACATCCTTACCTTGATCGTTTGCTTCACTTCCTTTAGCAATTGCAATGCTTTTGAAGAAATTTGCCTGTCAACATCGAGAACAACATAACCAATCTCATCATTGGTTTTTAGATATTGACCAAGAATGTTAATGTTATTTTTTGAAAGCGTTGTATTGATCTCTGACAAAACACCCGGCACATTATTGTGAATATGTAGAATCCGATGCGAACCTTCCTGCGGTGGCAAGGCAAGTGCAGGCACCGTATGGGAACCAAAGGTGATGCCTTTTTCAAGATAATTAAACAATTTACCACTTACATCTTCCCCAATATTTTCCTGTGCTTCTTCAGTGGAACCGCCGATATGTGGCGTAAGAATTACATTGGGAAGATCCTGTAATGGAGTTTGAAACCTGTCACCATTTTTTTCCGGCTCCTCTGGAAAAACATCAACTGCTGCACCACCAATTGCGCCATCAAGAATTGCTTTGCGCAGTGCATCAAGATCCACCACTTCTCCCCTTGCATAGTTTATCAATATCGCTCCTTTCTTAAAATATTTAAGATTGGTTTTATTGATAAGATTTTTGGATTGTGAAGTATCAGGAACATGAAGTGTCACAATATCCGAACGATTTAAAAGTTCTTTCAATGATTTGGCATCTTCTGCATTCCCAAGCGGCAATTTAGTTTCTACATCATAAAAGACCACTTTCATCCCCATTGCTTCTGCCAACACGCTTACCTGGCTGCCGATATTTCCATAACCGATTATTCCCAATGTTTTTCCCCGCAGCTCAAAACTATTCTTTGCATCCTTCATCCAGATGCCTTCATGGGCCGCTTTATTTTTATCCGGTATACGGCGAATAAGCATGATAGATAAACCAATTACCAACTCGGCTACTGATCTTGTATTTGAATAGGGGGCATTAAAAACAACCACACCATTTTTGGTTGCCGCTTCCAGGTCCACCTGGTTCACGCCAATGCAAAAACATCCGATGGCCTGCAATTTTTTTGCCGCATCCAGCACCCGCTTTGTGATCTGCGTTTTTGAGCGAATCCCAAGAATATGTACATCTTTTATTTCTTTAACCAGGTCATCCTCGGTCAGCGCCTTTGTGATTTTTTCTACGTTAGAATACTCATGGCCCTTGAAATTTTTCACCGCAGCATCACTAATGTTTTCTAAGAAAAGAATTCTTATTTTTTCCTTTGGATAACTTGTTTTTGGTGCTTCCATTTCTGCAAATATAGAGTTGTAACTATTAACAATTTGCAACAAATGGGGAAAAGTAACGTTCATTAGGCACGACTTGTGCTATTATTTTTGTCTTAAACTGTATTCTAATTGAAAAAACTTCTTTACCCTTTAGTAATTGCTGTTTTATTTGGGTGTAACACCTCAAATCAGAAGCCTGCAACCCCTCCAAAAACATTAGCTTATACTGCGCCTGCACCAAAACAATTGTCAGATGAGGAATTTCAATACTATTATAATGTAGTCAAAAATCATTTTGAAAATTCGTTGTTAAAAAGGGGATTTAACGGGCAGATGTTAATTGCCAAAAATGGCACTGTTGTTTTTGAAAAGACAGTAGGATTTGCAGATATGAGGACAAAAGATAGCCTCGACGAGAACACACCTTTGCACATAGCAAGTGTAGGTAAAACTTTTACGGGAATGGCCGTATTACACCTCATGGAAGAGGGCAGTTTGCAGCTTGATGATTCATTGGGTAAGTTTTTTCCTGGTTTTCCCTACCAGGGCATTACGGTAAAAATGTTGCTTAGCCATAGAAGTGGGTTGCCTAACTATCTTAATTATTTATCTAAATTAAAAATAGAAGATACCTGCTATAGTAACCAGGATGTATTGAATTCACTTTATACTATTCGCCCGGGACTTGAATCAAGATCAGGAACCAGGTTTAATTATAGTAACACAAACTTTGTGTTGCTGGCAATGATCGTAGAAAAAGTAACTGGCGAATCTTTTCCCGCTTATATGAAGCGAATATTCTTTGACCCGCTTCAAATGACAAATACGTTTGTTTATTCTAACCAGGATACATTAACACCTACACCAAGTTTTGAATGGACCGGTCGTTACTGGGCACCCGATCCTTTCGATTGTACTTACGGCGATAAGAATATTTATACCACCGCAAATGACCTGTTAAAATGGGACCAGGCGTTAAGTGCCGGTCACTTATTTAAGAAGGAAACATTAGATGCTGCCTATACCCCATTAAGTAACGAAAGGAAATCGATCCATAATTATGGATTGGGATGGAGAATGATGATCTTTCCTAATGGCAAAAAGTTTCTTTATCACAATGGACGCTGGCATGGGTCAAATGCGGTGTTTGTAAGATTCCCTGATGAGAACGCCACGATGATCGTAATTGGAAACAAATACAATCGTAATATTTATAATTCAGCTGCGAAAGCATATAATATTTTTGGTAATTATATGCCTGGCCTGAATCAACAGTATGATGATAACGGACCTGATGACAATTCGGTCGGTGAGAACTCAATAAAAGAAGAGCCTTCCACTCCTAAAGCGAAATCCGCAAAAAGAAGGAGATAACTCAACGAATTTCTGGAAATTCTTTCTCAACTTTAGCCAGTATTTTAAACGATGAAGATTTTAAATGCTGAGCAAATAAGAGCATGGGATCAGTACACCATGGCACATGAGCCCATTATGTCCATTGACCTGATGGAGAGAGCGGCAGCAAAATGTTTTGAATGGCTCGATAATAACGGGTGGTTGGTTCATTCATTCGCGTTGTTTTGCGGTAAGGGAAATAATGGCGGTGATGGACTGGCAATTGCAAGAATGCTTGCAGGCAGGGGTTGTAATGTTTCAGTTCATATCCTTGAATTTGGTCATAAGGGAACGGAAGATTTCCAAACAAATCTTGCACGACTTCACCAATATCCTTCCGTTGATATTCATTTTATACAGGAAGAAAATAATTTTCATCCGTTAGCAGAAGACGCTATTGTAATTGATGCATTGTTTGGCTCCGGCTTAACAAGACCACCGGATGGAATTACTTCCAGCCTTATCGATCATATCAATAATAGCGGGTCTACAGTAATTGCTATTGACGTTCCAAGCGGGATGTCAGTTGATCAATCATCAAAAGGAAATAAGATCATCAAAGCAAATTATACATTGAGCTTTCAATGTTATAAGCTGGCATTTCTTGTTGCGGAGAATGCTGCTCTTATTGGTGAGGTAGTTATTCTTGATATTGGGTTATTGCCGGGATTTCTTTCTTCTGTTGAAAACAATTTTAATTTAATTGATAAATCCATTGTTCGTTCAATTTATAAACCAAGAGAGAGGTTTGCACATAAAGGGAATTTTGGCCATGCAATGATAGTGGCGGGCAGTTATGGGAAAATAGGCGCAGCGGTTTTATCAGCTAAGGCTTGTTTGCGAAGTGGGGTTGGGTTACTCACCTGCTTTATTCCCAAATGCGGGTATGAAATTCTGCAAACTGCTATTGCTGAGGCAATGGTAATGACAGATGCAAATTCATCGATCATTACAAAAATTGAGGATGATATTTTAAGATATGATTCAATTGGGATCGGCCCCGGTTTGGGAACTGCATCGGAAACAAGAGCGACTATAAAAGAATTGCTTTCTGGTTATAAAAAACCAATGGTGATCGATGCAGATGGTTTGAATGGGTTATCAATGGAAAAAACTTTACCCTCTCTCCCACCAGGTTCTATTCTTACTCCGCATCCAAAAGAGTTTGAAAGATTGTTTGGAGAAAGCAAAAATGATTTTGAAAGAATTGAAAAAGCGTTGGACAATGCTAAAAGGTTAAACTGTTTAATTGTTTTGAAAGGACATCATAGTTTTATTGCAACACCTTCTGGTAAGGGATATTTTAATAATACCGGGAATGCAGGAATGGCAACAGCCGGTAGCGGTGATGTGCTTACAGGAATGATCACTGCTTTATTGGCTCAAGGGTATTCTTCTGAAGTTGCTTCAATACTTGCAGTGTATCTTCATGGCTTAGCAGGTGATATCGCAGCAGATGAATATTCAAAGGAGGCGATGATAGCCGGAGATATAGTAGATAATATTGGCGAAGCATTTAAACAACTTGAAACATGAAACGAATAATAGTTTTTGTATTTACATTTTTTACTTTTCTCAATTCATTCGCAAATTCTAAAGACTCCGTTATTTATTATCCATTACCCGATACTGTAAAAGCAGTTTCATTTTTTGCTGAAATTTCGGTTGGAGCTATTACCACAAAAAAAGAAGTTTTTGCGGGGATCAGAACTGATGTTGTAAAACTTTCATTAGAATTTGATAAAAAGGAAAGAGAAATTGTTTTTGAATTTCCGTCTGCAGCAACGGTAATGGCAAATGGCCTTGATGTTAAAACTGAAAAAGGTGAATTAAGCTGGAAGCATAATTGGCTGGAAAATGAAAAATATAAGTTACTTATTGCTACTGCCAATGATTCGGCAGGGAATTTTGCTTTGTATTCTGGTTATATCTTTTTACCACAAGAAAAAAAATGGAAATTGATCGGCACTTGTAAAATTTGGGGCCAATGGAACACTTTAAAACAACCTGCGGCTTTTAGGTCTCAAATGAAAAACAGCCCTTTGCAGTTAAACATTAATGAAGCCTGGTGTCAGCGTCAAAATGGTTCCTGGAAAAATATGATCCAAAAAGAAGTTGCACCTCCTGTTGTAAATCTTTTATCACATATTGATAGTCTTGAACAATTACAAATAGATAGAAAACTTATCACGCAGGCGGTCGCTGAAAATAAAACTGATGCAAAGCAGGAACATGATGGCGTTTATTATACAATATTAAAAGAAGGAACAGGTCGCCAGGTTTCTGTCAACGATACCGTTACTGTTTTTTACAAAGGATATTTGTTGAAGGATAACTCTGTCTTTGATGAAACAAAAGAGAAGCCAGCAACCTTTCCGTTAAAAAGATTGATCATGGGTTGGCAGATCGGTGTTCCGCTTTGTAAAATTGGTGGCAAGATCAAGATCATTATTCCATCAAACCTCGCCTACTCTATTCGAACAAGAGCAGCAAAGATCCCACCTAACAGTATTCTGGTTTTCGAAATAGAGGTTGTGGATGCAAAAGCACCACAATAATCAATTTTAGAGCCATTCTAATTTTATCATATAGTTTGTTACATTTACAAAAAATAAGCACATGAAAATTTTTGTTGCCGGACTCCCCTATGATCTTGATGATGCAGAATTGGAGGAGATATTTGAAAAATTTGGCAAGGTGGTGTCGGCCAAAGTTGCAATGGACAGGGAAACCGGGAAAAGCAAAGGTTTTGGTTTTGTGGAGATGCCCAATGAAATTGAAGCAAAAGATGCAATTGAAAGTCTCAATGATATTTCTCTTGGTAAAAAGCCATTGATCGTAAAACAAGCGGAAGATAAACCGGGTGGCGGCTCACCGGGTGGCGGTGGCGGTTATCGCGGTGGCAGTGGCGGAGGTGGCGGTTATCGTGGTGGCAGCGGCGGAGGAGGTGGTTATCGTGGCGGCGGTGGAGACAGGAGACCGGGCCCAAGCGGACCAAGGGACAGGCGTTATTAATTTCTCCGGTTAAATTTATTCACAAATCATTGCTTCTATCTACAGAAGCTTTCTATTCTTTAATTTTAGCTCCCGCTAAAATTAATATCCTTTTAATAAGCCAATAACATTCCGGCAACATCCCTCTGATTTATTTGTACCATTCAAACCTAAAACAAATGAAAAAAACTTACCTGTTATTGGCTGGCATTATTATGTTGGCATCCTGTACTAAAACTTACCAGGAACCCACAGCAAATGGTGAAGAAATTGCAACCGTTGCAAATGGTAACTCAAATCATGAATCATCAACATTTGGTGAATCAGGAATGATCGATCTTGGAGATTCAGGCGCTGCTGAGATCAGTGCTTTTGACCCGCTTACCAAAAAACTTTTTGTAGTCAATAATACTGCTGGTAACAACAGGATCGATGTTGTTAATCTCTCCAATCCTTCCACACCGGTTTTGATCACGACTATTCCCATTTCTATTTACGGTGGTTTGGTAAATAGCGTTTATGTAAAAGAGGGAAAGCTGGCCGCTGCAATTGAAGCAACTATCAAAACAAACAATGGAAAAGTTGTTGTATTTAATACATCTACTTATGCTGAGATAGCTGTGAGAACAGTTGGCGCTTTACCTGATATGGTTACAATTTCGCCAGATGGAAATTATATCCTTAGTGCAAATGAAGGAGAACCGAACGATGCATACACGATCGACCCATTAGGCACTGTTTCTATCATTGATGTGGAAGACAATTATTCAGTAACTACACTTGATTTTAGTGAGTTTGCTTCACAGGCTGCACAATTGAAAGCAGGAGGATTAAGAGTATTCGGTCCTAACGCAAGTTTTGCCCAGGATATGGAGCCTGAATATATTGCTGTTTCTGCCAATTCAAATACAGCTTGGGTAACATTGCAGGAAAATAATGGGATTGCCAGGATCGATCTTCGGACAAAATCTATCCGGTCAATATTTCCTCTTGGATTTAAGAATTTCAACCTTGAAATGAATGCAATTGATCCCAGCGACCAGGATGGAATAGTTGGATCTTTTAATCCATGGCCTGTAAAAGGAATTTATTGTCCCGATGCGATAGCTGTTCATCCAAACAATGGAATTCTTTATGTATATAGTGCGAATGAAGGTGATGCAAGAGAATGGGCAGGTTTTGTTGAGAATGTAAGATTAGGTAGTGCTGCCTACCCTCTCGATCCAACTGTATTTCCAAATGCTGCAGTTAACTGGAAACCCAATGCCAAACTGGGCCGTTTGAATGTGACAAAAACATTAGGCGATATTGATGGCGATGGCGACTATGATGAAATATATGCCCAGGGCGCAAGATCTTTTAGCATCTGGAATGGTAATACCGGTGAACTGATCTTTGATAGTAAAAATGAACTTGATAAAAAGGCGTTAGCAAATAATAAGTATCCTGAAAGCCGTAGTGATGATAAATCAGTAGAACCCGAAGGCCTGGCTATCGGACGTGTGGGAAATAAGAATCTTTTATTTGTAGGAATGGAAAGAGCCGATGCTGTTGCAGTGTATAATATCACTGACCCTGATAGTCCTGTTTTCCTGCAATGGTTAAATTGCGGAGTTGGACCCGAAGGTGTCGCATTTGTTTCTGCAAGTGATAGCCCCAACGGAAAAAGTCTTTTAATAGTCAGCAGTGAAGTGGATGGTATTGTCAAAATATTTACCACTCAATAAAATTCATTTCTAGAAAATAAAAATACCCGGTTCAATTGCCGGGTATTTTTATTGATAAAAGAGATTGAGATTTATTGCCTAAATCTCTTGTCTCCGTAGGAGACAAAGATCTATAGAAGCGATGTGTCCAGAAAGAAATATTCAACTCCAATAGGAGTTGAACATCCAAATATAAATCAGTTCTATAAATAGTAAACTCCTACGGAGTTTAAGTTTGTGATTGAATATTGTCAATGTGAGGAAAATTACAGCTGTCGCAGGTAACTTACTTTAATGATCGCATGATCTTCTGTTTGTCTTTTTTGTTGCATATTATCAAAGCCGCGACGGTTAAATACAAGATAAACGTAGGAAAGAGGTTGGTATTCCCATGAAAGACGAATGTTATAGTTACTCAGATTATTTTCTGAATTCTTTTGATAAAAACCGATAAGCTGTAATCTTGGATTTAATGCGAGCCTTCCGGAAATACTGTATAGATCAACTGTTTTATCCGTTGCCGGATCACCTACTTCTTTAAAACGATTACGATTGAATTGTCCCTGTATAAACAAATTGGGAATCGGCGCAAAATTTAGCGTTACTGTTCCGGCAGCCAGGTTCCCATTATAATAAGAACCTGCTTCAAAGTTTATATTGGTGCTGATCACTCTTGATTGATCGGTGCTGAAATAAAATAAATGTCTCAGGTAATTATATTCTCCTTGAGGAATATTTATTCCAAGGGGTGCAAACGGTTCTGTCAATAATTGATAGGTTGGAGTAATAATATAGCCAAAGTATCCGCCCTTTTGAAAATTGAGCCAGATCGGGTTCATCGTAAGTTGTCTTTCTATCAATTTTCCTGTTGATGCCTGGTGATAAAACTCAGGGAAGACACCCGGCTCAAATGCACGGATCCATTTTTTGAATGGTAATAATTTACCCCGGTAATACCAGAATATTCCCGGCGTAGTACCGATCACATCGTTGCGGGAAACAAAACCTAATTCTGGGTTGAAATCCTTTGTTACTACTGATTGTGTCCACCAGATTTTCCATTGGTTGTTAGTGAAATAATATTGTGCATAGCCCGCAAAAGCCCCTTTGTTTGCATCATTAATTGTTGGGTCTTTACTACTCGTGTTTGAATAGATCAGCATTGTATTCAGTGAATGCGATTCGCCCATCCTGAAAAACCCATCGATGGCGCCAACTGTATTCGTACCATCAGCATTATTTTTATAGGTCATTAACCCGCCAATCCTGTTTTGTTTACCAAAATTTTCAGAGAAACGACCAATAAAAAAATTGGTGGCGGGTGTTGTGTTTGATTCTCTTTGGCGCATTGCCATCACCCCTGCATTTCGCTTTAAGGAACGATAAACAAACCTTCCTCCGGCATCAATAGGGATAGGGTTTCCAAAATCATCTAACCCAATTCTTCTGCTGAAAAAAGGCTGAATACGCATTGCTCCGCCGGAACCATCTTCATTCGGTCTCACTCCTACTCCAAATAATGATGCGTTTTCTAAAAAGAATTGTCTTCGTTCAGGAAAGAAAACAGAAAACCTTGTTACATTATTTACCTGTCTGTCTGCATCAGCTTGAGCAAAGTCTGTATTTATAGTTACGTCAAGAATTGCGTTTGGATTGATGGCCCATTTAATATCGCCTCCGGCACGGAAACTATTTTTTTCAGGTTCGGTTGATGCAGGAAAATTTTTATAGCGATCATAAGATCCCAAAACGTATGGCTGTATCCTGATATTTGGTTTTGGTGGCGGAGGCTGCAGATTTCTTAATATACCCGCATAATCCATCCTTGTAAAACTGAAATTTCTTGGATACCCAGATAAGGAACTTATTTCATTGCTCATTCTTCTTGTACGATATACATTGAATCCCCATTGTTGTAATGAATCTTTTGTTTTTGGATAGCGAAGTGTTTGCCATGGTATCGCTATTTCTGCTATCCAGCCTGAATCTGTTCTTGTAGTTCTTACTTTCCAAAGACCATCCCAATCTACGTCGGTTAAAATATCATCGAACACAAGCAGGTCTCTTTGTACACCGTATGCATTTGCCATTAAGGCCATTGCATTTCTTGTATCATTAAAACCATCGAACGACAAGGCAACATGATCATGACTTCGAATGCCAAAATCACGTCTGAAATCAGTGGCACGAATTGCTTTTTTGCCTAATGAATCGTGGCAGATAAAACCCACGTATAAATATTGACGATTGTATAAAACCTTTACCTCTGTCTCAAAATTTGCAGGCATTCCTTGCTGCGGTTCGATTTGTACAAATCTTGGTGACGGTTTTGCAAGCTTCCACTCATCTTCATCTAATAGTCCATCGATCTTGATCGTATTCATTATTTGTACGGCGGTCATTTCTTTTTTTACAGCATCGGGCTTAAAAACACCGGCATCTTGCGGGTAAGAATGAATGGCAACACTCAAAAGGATAAGCAGGACCAGTTGTTTTGTCATGAGGGATGATAATAATCGGGAAAAATAGCAAATCTATCTTAGTAAAAAGCAATGAATTTACCAGCGGCTGATAAAAATTTCAAATGGGATTTATAGTCTTTGCTGTGTTGAGAACGGACATTTTGTGAATCAGAAATCAATATTTATTCATTTGCAATTATTATCTTACGTCAAATAGGAAATTATGGCAAGACCTCATCATCGTAAAGGACACAAGGAACACCTGAAACAATTTCAAAACAGGACTGCAGGCAATACAGGCGAATCAAAAGCAAAGGCGAAAGCAAGTTCTGTATTTGCAGTGGGTGGCGCAGTAGTGGGACTTGCAGTGTTATATTTCGCTACACAGGGAGATTTTGTATGGGCACTTGGTGGAGCAGTTGCAGGCGCAGCTGTTGGTTATTTGATTGGAAAAGGAGTTGACAGATCGGTAAAGAAATAATTATTCCTGGTAGAACAGCGAAATTCTATACGGTAGAGTGGATTTATTAATTTCGTTAACACCTTTCAAGAACTTATTATTTACAATAAAGGGTTTCCATAAACCGGACATTACATCAACTTTCCCAGTTCCATTTCCATTTAAGCAAATCAATATCTTTTTCCACTTATCACCCATAGCGTCTCCATCTATCTCAAACACGAGAACACCCGGGGGGCCGTAATCAAGGAACTCTATATTGGCAGCTATTTGTTTTGCAGAGGTCATTCGAAAAGCCGGATGTTCTTTTCTCATTTTAATTAATGCTTTCACATAATCAAACAGTTCTTTATTTTTAGTTTTCAAACTCCAATCAATTGCATTAATACTATCAGGTGATTCGAAACTATTCTCCACTCCTTTCTTTGTTCTTAAAAACTCAGTTCCTGCATGAAGCAAGGGAATGCCCTGTGATGTTAATATGATCGACATCGCCAGCTTGTCCATTTCTATTCGTTCAGATTCCGTAGCATCTTTGGCAGAAATAGCCAGCTTATCCCAAAGCACATGATTATCGTGACATTCACAATAAGTGATCGTATTCCACGGCTGCGCTGCATAAGGCGCTTTAGAATAATTCACTTTTGTATAGTTAACCTGCGGATGCTTGCATGAGGCAACAATTCCGAATTTTATGCTCTCTTCCATTCCGGGTTTGCCGCTCGCAAAACCTTTATCCTCATGTTCAAAAACACTTCCTTTTATTCCATCCCGTATATCATCACTGAAAACTGCAATGCGATCTAATTTGTATGCATATTTTTTTAAAGCTCTTAATGAGTCAGGTAGTGGCGAAGAACCGGCTGTCCAACCCTCTCCATACAATAAAATGTCAGGTTTAATTTTATGAAGCTCTTTTGAGATCAGGTTCATTGTTTCAATGTCATGCACTCCCATCAGGTCAAAGCGAAATCCATCAATATGATATTCTTTTACCCAATACAAAACTGATTCCAGCATAAATTTCCGCATCATATATCTTTCACTGGCTGTTTCATTACCACAGGCCGTGGCATTGGAAAATTTTCCATCTGTTGTTTGCCTGTAATAATATCCCGGCACTAATTGATTGAAATAGGAATCTTCTGTAAGTCTTGTATGATTATAAACTACATCCATCACTACTCTCAATCCATTTTGATGAAAAGCCTGTACCATTTGCTTGAATTCTTTTATCCTTGTTACTCCATCATATGGATTTGTAGAAAAAGAACCATCCGGTACATTATAATTCAGCGGATCATAGCCCCAGTTGTATTGTGCTTTTTCGGGCTGATTTTCATCTAAGGAGTAAAAATCAAAACAAGGCAAAAGGTGAACATGCGTCACCCCTAATTCTTTAATATGATCAAGTCCTGTTGAAAGACCGTCAGCATTTTTAGTTCCTGTTTCTGTCAATCCCAGATATTTTCCTTTGTTCCTGATTCCCGAGTTTTCTGAAATACTTGCATCTCTTATTTGCAGTTCATAAAGTATAGCGTCAGTTTTATTTCTAAATGCCGGGCTCTTGTCTTTATCCCAACCAACAGGGTTTGTTTCTTTCAGATCAACCACCACTGCTCTTTTGCCATTTACTCCAACGGCTTTCGCATAAGGGTCAGGAACTTCATTCAGCCATTTGCCATTTACCTGAACTTTAAAAACATAAAATTTCCCTTTTAAATCTCCTGCAACTTTTGCACTCCACGTTCCATTTGGATCTTTTTTCATATCCAGGTAACCAGTTGTTTCTCCCCCATCACCAGCTTTATAAAATATTATTTGTGCTTTTTCCGCTGTCGGCGCCCAAATGCGGAACATAGAAGATCCCGAAGAATAAGTCAATCCAAGATCATTTCCTTTATATACAGGATATGCATCATAAATAGTTTTCTGTGCCTTGGCTGAAAATATATTAACAAGCCAGGCAATAACCATAAGTAGTTTTTTCATTAGTATGTGAAAAATTTTCGTAAACGAATATACTATGCTAACAGGTGTGAGGAGAAATTTTATAAAAAATAAGCAAGGTGATACTTTATCGTGTAAATTGACACCCAATTATAAAACGATTGTAAATGGGAGATCTCCAGATCAAGAAACAACCAAAAAAATACGACGCGGTAATTGTGGGTTCGGGTGCTGGTGGAGGAATGGCCGCTTATGTGCTGGCAAATGCCGGATTAAAGGTTTGCTTACTCGAAGCCGGTTATATGTACGATCCGCAAAAAAATATTACTCAATTAAAAAACCCATGGGATAGCCCTCGTCGTGGGGCCTCAACAAAACTTCGCCCCTTCGGAGATTTCGATGCAAGCTATTATGGATGGGAAATAGATGGTGAACCATATACAAAAGCGTCGGGTACGGATTGGGCCTGGTGGCGTGCAAGAATGCTTGGTGGAAGAACTAATCATTGGGGAAGGATCTCTCTTCGCTTCGGCCCAAAAGATTTCAAACGCAGAAGCATTGATGGGCTTGGTGACGATTGGCCCATCACCTACGACGAAATCAAACCTTATTATGACAGGATTGATGAATTGATCGGGATTTTTGGAACAAATGAAGGATTAGAGAATGATCCTGATGGAATTTTTTTGCCGCCGCCTAAACCACGTTTGCATGAGCTCTTTATTAAACGTGCAGCGGAACAGGCCCAGGTGAAAGTGATCCCTTCAAGACTTTCTATTCTTACTAAGAAAATAAAAAGTACAACTGATCGCGGTGCCTGTTTCTTTTGCGGGCAATGTAACCGCAATTGCAGTATGGCAAAAGCTGATTTCTCGTCTACAAATGTTCTTATTTATCCCGCCATCGCTACAGGCAATGTTGATGTGGTGGCCAATGCAATGGCAAGAGAAGTGCTAACCAATAACGAAGGACTTGCTACTGGTGTATCTTATATTAATAAAGAAGATATGCAGGAATACCAGGTGACTGGTCGTGTTGTTATTGTTGCCGCCGGCGCCTGCGAATCTTCAAGACTTTTGCTGAATTCAAAATCTGCAAGACATCAGAATGGACTTGCCAATTCAAGTGGTGTTGTCGGAAAATATTTACATGATTCTACGGGCGCAGCACTTGGTGGTTATCTGCCCACTCTATTTGGTCGCAAGAGATATAATGAAGATGGTGTTGGTGGCTTGCATGTTTATTCGCCCTGGTGGTTAGATAATAAGAAACTGGATTTCCCCCGCGGTTATCACATAGAGTATTGGGGTGGCATGGGACAACCAGCTTATGGATTTATGGGTGGCATTGAAAGCATGAATGGTAAGTATGCGGTAAATGGTGTACAAAAAGAAGCAGGTGGTTATGGTAAATCATTGAAAGAAGATTATCGCTATTTCTATGGCGCAGGTGTTGGTATGGCCGGTCGTGGTGAAGCGATACCAAGAGAAGATAATTATTGCGTGATCGATCCGAATGTTGTTGACAGGTATGGCATCCCCGTTTTAAAATTCAATGTAAAATGGAGTGACTATGAAGTGAACCAGGCGAAGCACATGAAAGAAACTTTCAAAGAGATCATGCATAATATGGGCGCGGTAATTACCTGGGGTGCCAATGACGATGAAAAAAATCAATATGGATTGGCAAAACCCGGTGAGATCATTCATGAGGCAGGAACAGTGAGAATGGGAAGCAGCGCAAAGAATTCTGCACTCAATAGCTGGAACCAGGCGCATGATTGCAAAAATCTTTATGTAGTTGATGGTGGAGCATTCACATCCCAGGCTGATAAGAATATTACATGGACGATACTGGCTTTAAGCATGAGAGCAAGCGAACATATTATTGATGAGATGAAGAAAAATAATTTGTAGAACCACAATTAAAGGATTTGAAAGGATTATGACGAAAATTTTGATACCAACTGTTTCGCTTCGATTGAGCCCCGATAGCTATCGGGATTGCGACGCTCCTTTCAAGGTTCTGTTCGCTATTAAACAAACGATAAACCAAATACAATAAACGATAAACTCCTGATATGAAAAGAAGAGAATCGCTAAAATTAATTGTTACCGGTGCAGTCGCTGTACCTGCTGTTGTTGCTGGTTGTGGCCCTGATGAAAAAAAGGCTGTAGCTGCAGCTGATCCAACCTTTAACCTTGATCGTAATCCTGCAGAAGTGGAAAATGAAAAGCGATTGCTGGCAATGGATAAATTTTTTACTGATCATGAAATGGCAACGATAGCCATACTCTCGGATATTATTATACCTAAAGATGATGTTAGCGGTAGTGCAACCGATGCAAAAGTTCCGGAGTTCATCGAATTCATTGTAAAAGATATGCCGGATCATCAAACTCCTTTGCGTGGCGGTTTGCGTTGGTTGGATATGCAATGCTTGAATAAATACAATAATGCTTTTAAGGATTGTACACAACAACAACAAATAGAATTGATCGATCAGATCGCCTATCCTAAAAAAGCAAAACCCGAAATGGCACAAGGGGTCTCATTCTTTAATAAAATGAGAGATATGGTGGCAACAGGTTTTTACACATCACAGATCGGCGTAAAGGATATTGGCTATATAGGCAACACACCTACCCAATGGAACGGCGTGCCTGATGATGTATTAAAACAATATGGACTTTCTTATACAGAAAAAGAATTGAAAGAATGTGTTAGCTTCGATAAAATCTCCTAAAGGGGACTTTGGGAATATTTCCAATTATTAATTCTCTAATTATTAATTTTTAATTGTTATCTATATGAGTAATAAATCAAGAAGAAAATTTTTAAGGAACAGCGCTATCGCAGGTGCTGGCTTTTTTATTGTACCCCGTCATGTTATTGGCCGCGGTTTTGTTGCCCCAAGTGATAAACTGAGGATAGCAGGTATTGGCGTTGGAGGCAAAGGCAAGAGTGATCTTACAGAATTTGCAAAAAGCCCCAATGTAAGTATTGTTGCACTCTGCGATGTTGATGACCGGGAAGCCGCAGAATCAAGAAAGAGATTTCCTAATGCTCCGTATTACAAAGATTTCAGGGAGATGCTGGAGAAAGAAAAAAATAATATTGATGCAGTTTCTATTTCCACTCCCGATCATACACATGCAGTTGCCACTATTGCAGCTATGCAATTGGGCAAACATGTATACACGCAAAAGCCATTGACCCATGATATTTATGAGGCAAGAATGTTAACGGAGGCTGCAAAAAAATATAAAGTAGTGACTCAGATGGGTAACCAGGGCGGTTCCGGTGACGGTGTAAGAAAAGCAAAAGAAATTTTTGATTCAGGGCTGATCGGCGATGTTCATACTGCACATGCATGGACAAACAGACCTGTATGGCCACAAGGCATTCCCACCCCTACTGGTCAATTTGAAATTCCTAAAGAATTGGATTGGGACCTTTGGTTAGGCACTGCAAAGAAGATCGATTATAACCCAGCTTATCTGCCATTCAACTGGCGCGGATGGTGGGCTTATGGCACCGGTGCTCTGGGTGACATGGCTTGTCATATCATGGATCCTATTTATCGTATACTTCCTATTCTTTACCCGGATTCAGTGGAAGCGAGCATTGCTACTATCTGGTCTAAAATGTGGGATGACTCCCAGAATCCTGATGCATGCCCTGCTTCATCGATCATCCATTTGAATTATCC
>DASUTO010000396.1:0-10765 GCA_036374555.1 Chitinophagaceae bacterium | reverse complement strand
TTAAGGGGTCGGGCTAAATGGCTGAATAAAGTTCTTCCTGTTACGTCCATGATAGGCATTGTTATCATACTGGTTGTTATAATTGCGAAAGGGAGGGACCCGCTTTTAAAGGTAGGAGGTTTGATTATTCTTGCAACATTTATCCATAACACATTCGGTTATCTCTTAGGCTATTGGTCCGGAAGGTTTCTAAGATTTAATGAAAGAGACAGCCGCACCATTGCTTTGGAAGTAGGTATGCAGAACGCAGGTCTTGCATCAGCACTGGCTTCTAAAATAAGTACCAACGCAGCCGTTGCCTTAGCTCCTGCAGTTTTCGGGCCATTAATGAATATAACAGGTTCAATGCTTTCAAGCTGGTGGCACAATCGCATACCAAAAGATGATGTTTCTGAGCAAGAAACAATTGTCAACACAAAAGAATCTGTAAAGGCAGAAGTCATTTAACTATTCATCATACCAAAAAACTAATAGTTATGTTCATAAAAAAACGCTTATTATTTTTTCTCCTGCTGTTTGTAGGAGCGAATCAACTGAAAGCACAATCTGTGCAGATATCAAGAGAAGAACTCATTGCATTAACCCCTGAATGGAAAGGCGAACGTTTTCCCGATGGTCGTCCTAAAGTACCAGATGATATCATCAGAAGAATGAAACCTGTTACAATAGAAGAAGCATGGGCCATTTTAAGTGGCGCAGGATACAGGTATCAGATCGCTGATGGTTGGGGACAAATCATCAATCCTGATAGTGTACTGGTGGGCCGCGCTTATACCACTACGTTTATGCCCGGTCGTCCCGATGTATGGAAGGCCATTGATTCGATGGGAAAGAAAGAAGGAAGGCTTTCTCAAAATGTTTGGGCAGTGGAGCAGTTAACAAAAGGTGACGTATATGTTGCCGATCAATTTGGAGCAAAAAAGAATGGACCTACCATTGGAGATAGAGTAGGTACTGCCATTTATACAAAAACAGGCAATGGAATTGTGTATGACGGTGCGTTAAGAGATGTGGAAGGACTAAAAGAATTCGGTGGCTTTACATCCTTTTTTAGCAGCTATGATCCATCTTACCATAACCCCGGAGGTGGACCAAACAGGGACTTAACAACCATGATTGTGGGAATTAACCGACCTACCCGGATCCACACAGTAACAGTAATGCCAGGTGATGTTGTGTTGGGCAAATTGGGAGTTGTAATCTTTATCCCTCCGCATTTAGCAGAACGAGTGGTAAAAAGTTCAGAGCTTGTTCGATTGGAAGATATGTTCGGACAACTCCGTATACGGGAAGGAAAGTATACTGCCGGACAAATTGATGCAAGATGGGCTGACCCTATTCAAAAAGATTTTACTCAATGGCTCAAAGACAACATTAACAAATTGCCTGTTGGCAGAGAACAGGTGCAGGAAATCATAAAACAAAGAGAAAGCACCAGCCAGCCAACTAATAGCAACTAGACTCGAATAGTTGGAGAGTTCAACATTAATCCAACCACTATCTTAATCTTAATTTTTCAATAAAAAAACTAACACAATGACAAATTCACGCAGATCATTTATAACGAAAGCAGCTCTTGCCGCATCCATGGCCCCATTTGCTTCGCTTTCCAAAACATACGGGCAAGGTCTTGAAAAGGCAATGGAAAGAACTTCCAAATTATCTTCACCCGCAGATTTAAAAATTACAGATGTTAAATGTGCTTACTCTGGTGGTGGGTTATTTGTAAAAATTCTTACAAACCAGGACATCGTTGGCTATGGTGAAGGGGTAGACGCCGTTGGAGGAACTTATCATTTAGTTCAGCGTCTGGGCAGGCAACTCAATGGAAGGAGCCCGTTGTACCCGAATGTAATTTTTGAGCAATTCCGCAAACAGGCATTTTTTGGAGGTGGACAATCAGGTATGTATGTAGCAGTCTTAAGTGCATTTGATACAGCTTTATGGGATCTTACCGGAAAGGCATTAGGCTTACCTATTTATCAATTAATGGGCGGAAAATTTCGAGATAAAGTAAGAGTGTATTGCGACACACAATTATATTCTGTTCGTAATCCCAAACCTGAAGAATTTGCGAAAGTAGCGAGGGAAGCAGTTGATAAAGGCTATACTGCTGTAAAATTTGACCTGGACGAAGCAAACGATCCAAACAAATATGACAGGTGGAATTGGACTGCAAGCCTTGCTGAAGTAGAAAGAATGTATAATTCCATGGCCGCCGTCCGTAAAGAAATAGGCCCTCATATTGATATTTGTTGCGATATGCACGGACGATACGATGCACCGACAGGTAGAAAGGTAGCCAAAGTAATGGAGCCTTTGAACCTGATGTGGCTGGAAGAACCTGTTCCTGCCGATAATGTTGATGCCTATAAATTTATTACCCAGGAGACAAGTACTCCAATTTGCGGTGGAGAAAACTTTTACCTGACATATGGATTCACCCGCTTATTATCAGAAGGAGCCGTTGATCTTATCATGCCTGATCTTCAAAAATGCGGAGGGCTTGGTGAAGGTCAGCGTATAGCTACTCTTGCGAATGCGTATTACACACCTTTTTCACCCCATATGGTTGGATCATTTCTTGGTGCTATGGCAGCTGCACATGTTTGCGCATCCGTTCCGAATTTTCATATTCTCGAATGGCAAAGTCAATTCGATACGTTACCAAAATGGAAAGAGATCGTTAAGTATGATAAACCATTTATTGAAAAAGGATTTCTGGTGGTATCAGATAAACCAGGTATTGGAGTTGACATTAATGAAGAAGGATTAAAAAAATATGCAACGCCCAATGTGCCTTTCTTTGCTTAGTGACAATAACATAGAATTAAATAGAAAGATCGTTTATACAATTCATTGTTCAATGAAAATCTGGTAATGTTATAAATTCAACATGAATACTGTTCATCATTAACAAATCTTCTGACATGAAACCAACCATTTTCTTGCTGCTTGCAATTACAGTAGTAAATGCTTTTTCTCAATCGTTGAGTAAACGCATTATACACAACAATCCGGCTAAATACAGACAACTAAATGCTGTGCATGCCGGCGCCGGCCAAATGAAGTTTACGGGTCTTATTGGAAGTCAGAATTTGGCTACCAATTTTCTTTACCTGCATGCCGGAGAAATTCCTGATAAAGCAGGCATCGGCCAGCATTTTCATCATACCATTGAAGAGATGTATGTGATACTTGACGGCGAAGCTGAATTCACCATAAACGGTCAGACTTCTAAAATAAAAGGGCCTGCTCTCGTTCCGTGCAAAATGGGTAATGCTCATGGCATTTATAATTCAAGCGGCAAAACTCTCAAATGGCTGAATTTTGCGGTAAGCACAATCAAAGGCCGCGGCGATAATTTTGATTTGAACGATGACCGTGTTGGTGCAACATTAGATCCTATCCCGCAATTTGTTTCAAGCCAGTTGAAAAGAGAATCGTTAAGACCTAATAACAATACGTACACGGGAAATGGCATTCTTTACCGTCGCATATTCGGTCCTGATATTTTTTCTACCGCATGGGATCATGTTGATCATGTTATTATTCCTTCAGGCAGTAATGCAAAAAGGAAACTGGAAGGAATGGAAGAAGTGTATTATGTTATTAAAGGTTCGGGGACGATAGCCCTTGCCGATTCTTCTTTTGCTATAAATGCCGATGATGCTTTTTATGGTTCGTTGGGTGAAACCCTGACAATTTCTAAAATTGGTAGTGAAGACCTGGAATTGTTAGTAATCGGCATTGCTCCTTCAAAGCAAAAAGATCAGGCACGTTTGAATGCACCGGTGAAACCAAAGGCTATGGCTTTGCAAATGGATTTTGTTGTTCCAAAAGAAAATGCAGAAGCCTTTGAAAAAATGTACAGTTCTATTTATGTCCCGGCTATGACTGTGCAGCAAGGTTATCTTGGTTCTAAGTTGCTTCGTCTTTTCCCTGATAATATCGAAAAAGAAATCCAGGGAGAGCCCACCACCTATAATTACCAGATACAAATTTCATTTGATACTGAAGAAAACAGACGGAAATGGGTAGCCAGTGAACAACATAAGATCGCATGGCCTGCTGCTTCTGGTCTTGCCAAAGAATTTAAATGGCGTGGTTATGATGTGATGGGTGACGATAACCGGTAATAAACATTCTTCATCCATTAAAATGCAGATCATGGGTATTAACGTCTGTTTAATTGCGTTAGCTTTTTGTTTCAACATTTACTATGGCAACGCACAAGATATTCCACGAACTACATCGCTTGTATATCCAGGTGTGGATGGCAAACTGGTTTATGTAGCAGATAGTCTTGGTAATAAGGTCCCTGATTTTTCAAATGCTGGATATAAAGGTGGCGGTGTTCCGATTCCGCATGTGCAAGTCAAAGCAATTGTTTGGCCAATGCCCGGCGATAATTCAGAACGTTTGCAAAAAGTGATTGACAGCATATCATCGTTGCCGCTTGATGCTTTTGGATTCAGAGGAGCTGTGTTATTAAAAAGGGGTCAATACAATCTCGAGAAACCTATATACATAAAAACTTCCGGTATAGTGTTGCGGGGCGAAGGCATGAGTGATATTGGCACGATCCTGATTGGTAAAACACCGAAAGAAAGACCTCCACAAGGACCGGGTCGTGGTGGCAGACCTGCACTCATCAATATAGCCGGTGATGCCGGCGTAAAACCTCAGGAAGAGTCAAAGCAAATCATTACGGATAATTATGTACCTGTAGGTGCAATGAGTTTGAATGTGGTATCTGCCAAAGCATTCAAAAAAGGCGATAAAGTAATTGTTAGACGCATTGGCAACCAGGAATGGATTAAAGAATTGCGCGAAGACAGCACAACTGTTGGAAGAAACCGATGGCAACCTTTCAATATTAATTATGATAGAACCATTGTTGATATAAAAGGAAATACTATCACAATTGATGCGCCCATCTTTTGCGCTATTGAAACCCGCTGGGGTGGTGGAGAACTTATCAAATACAATGATGAAAGAATTGAGCAGTCAGGCATCGAAAACCTCCGTGGCGTTTCGGAATATGATCCATCTGTTCGCCAAAAAAATTATGGCAATATGGATCGTGACAAATTAGATCCAACATATCAATACCAGGGAGAAGAATATTTTTCGGATGAAAATCATTACTTCAATTTTATCAATATCAGCAATGCAAAAAATGTTTGGGTAAGAAATATAACTGCACTTCACTTTGGCAACAGTGTTGTACAAAGCAACGCTGGTACAAAATGGATAACCGTTCAGGATTGTGAATCGTGGGAGCCTGTTTCCATCCGCATGGGTGCAAGACGTTTTACTTACCACATGAACGGACAATTCTGTTTGGTGCAAAGATGTTTTTCACAGAAAGGACGGCATTCATTTGTATTACAAGGCCATGAATCAAGCGGGAATGTTTTTCTTGATTGCAAAGCAGTCAATCCTTATTCCACCAGTGAACCACATAACCATTGGGTAAATGGTGCTTTGTTTGATAATATAAAAGCGCCGCTTACAGCAAGGTATTGGGATTATATCATTGGCTGGGCCGGTGCCAACATTGTTTTCTGGAATTGCGAAGGAGATTTCTTGATTCAAAAACCGCCAACTGCACAAAACTATTCGTTTGGTCATATCGGTATTAATGCGGTTATCTTCAATGCGGGCTTGCAGGACCTTACAAAACCAAATGGTCATGTTGAATCAATGGATATGCATGTAACACCACGGAGTTTATACCTCACACAGTTGAAAGAAAGATTGGGCGAACAAGCTGTGAAAAATATTTCGAAGAACACAGGGGAATATTGAATCTGAACAATAAATAATCTATATATGAAAGCAAAGCTTATCCTTCTATTACTCTTATTAAGTGTTTCTTTTAATAATTTTTTATTTGCACAAACGATTTCAAAGGAAGAATTGGTCTTTCTCACTTCAGAATGGAAAGGAGAACGCTTTGCAGATGGAAGACCAAAAATTTCTGACAGCTTGCTGCATCGGGCAAAGCACATCATGATAGATGATGCATGGACGGTATTGAGAAATGAAGGCTACGTAAACCAATTTGAAGGGGGATGGAAAACTGTGAACGATACATTAATGACAGGACGTGCAGTTACTGCTATGTATTTGCCAAGCCGCCCCGATATAGAAAAAAATATTAAAGACCGCGGCGCCAGGCAAGGAAGAAAGGGCAATACCAATTCATGGCCCATAGAAATTCTTACCAAAGGTGACCTGTATGTGGCAGATGCTTTTGGAAAAATAGGAGGTGGCCCTATCATGGGCGCCACTTTAGCCAATTCCATATTTAGTAAATCAGGTAACGGTGTTGTGTTTGATGGTGCGGCAAGGGATCTGCAGGAGATCAAAAACATCAAAGGCTTTAACGCTTTCGTTCGTGATTTTCATCCTTCATTTACCGAGCAAATGGTATTGATGGGTTTGAATACAGCTATTCGCATTGGCAATGCCATTGTACTCCCCGGTGATTTGGTAATTGCAACAAGCGAAGGTGTTTTATTTGTACCTGCTCATATGGCCGAGCAGGTAGTTGGCACAGCTGAATTTGTCATCCGCAAAGACCAGTTTGGTTTTGAAATGGTGCGTACCGGAAAATATTCTACAGGAGAAATAGATAGCCAGTGGACAGATGAGATCAAAACAGAATTTTTAAAATGGTTGGAAAAACATCCTGAATTAGGAAAGATGACCCGTGCAGAATTAGATAAGGTGATGAGTAAAAGAACGTGGTAGCCCCATTGGAATGTTTTGATTGCTTGTGTTAATATCATTCAATTATACTTTTTTAACCCTTTATATGAAAAAGAATTCTTTGCTTTTTTTTCTGATTATCCTTTCATGCAATTCAAAGTTGCTGGCCATTGTTCGTCTTCCACCAATCATAAGCAGCAATATGGTCTTGCAACAAAACTCACAAGCTACCTTGTGGGGATGGGCAAGCCCCAGCGAACGTTTTGTGATTGTTTGTTCCTGGAAAGATGCTGTTGATTCTGTAACTGCATTCAACAGTGGAAAATGGAAAGCAAAGATCAGCACACCGGCTGCAGGCGGTCCTTATACCATTACTATCAAAAGCAGGTTTAATAACATTATACTTGAAAATATTCTGATCGGTGAAGTGTGGATCTGTTCGGGTCAATCGAACATGGAAATGAGTAATACCAAACACATACAGGATGAACTGCCCAATTGCAAAAATGATAAGATCCGTTTCTTCACTGTCTTTAAAAAAACTTCGGAGTATCCGCAGGATCATTGCGAGGGAGAATGGGTATCCTGTAATGAAGAAACGTTGAAACGCTTTAGCGCAGCAGGTTATTTCTTCGGAAAAAAATTGCATACCGAAATGAATGTGCCCATTGGACTTATTCAATCTGCATGGAGCGGAACACCTGTTGAGCTTTGGGAACCACAGGAAATAATAGACAGCGACCCGGTAATGAAAGAAGCAGCCACCAAAATAAGAAACGTTAACTACAGACCAAACAAGCCAGGCTATATTTATAATGCAATGATCTACCCGATCTCTAATTATACAATCGCGGGTGTTATCTGGTACCAGGGCGAAGGAAATACCCCTAGAGCTTATGCTTACGAAAAAATGTTTACAGGAATGATCGGCGCATGGCGAAAACAATTTGAACAGGACTTTCCTTTTTATTACGTACAGATTGCTCCCTATGCTTCCTACGAAACACCTTACGAAGCAGCGCTCCTTATGGAGCAACAAACACGATCATTATCTTATCCAAAGACAGGAATGGTAGTGATCACCGATCTTGTTGATAATGTAAAAGACCAACACCCGAAGAATAAGCTCGATGTGGGTTTGCGCTTAGCGAATATTGCATTGGCTGAAACTTATAAAAAAAATTTACCTGCGCCTGCTTATTTAAATCCTAAATACAAAAGTATGGAAGTAAGCAAAGGAAAGGTCAATCTGTATTTTGATAATGCTCCCAATGGGTTTATGGTAAAAGGCGATAGCACTGCTACTGAATTTGTCATTGCAGGAGATGATAAAAACTTTTTACCTGCAGAAGTAAAATTGGAAAAGAGCCGGATTGTGGTATGGAATAAACAAATCACCAGCCCTGTTGCCGTTCGTTTTTCTTTCAGCAACATCGGTATGTCTAATGTGTTTAATAAAGAAGGCTTACCGGTTACACCTTTCAGAACAGACAATTGGGAAGTTGTTGCTGCAAAACAGCAATAACACTGCCTCTCGAATAACCAGCTGGGTGGAAAATTGCCCTAACAATATATTTAGTGCACTTTAAAATTCCATTTAGAATTATCACTACTAAAATCAAATTCTGCTAATGTGGGAGTGCTATCTCCGGAAGATACCAGCGCTAACTTCTTACCAGAATCAGGAACCACCTTAGGCATGATCCTATAAGTACCGTCAGTCAATTGATCGATTCGCCAAAGTTGTTCCGGTGCACCAGTGAAATTTGGAACTGTTATCACTTCACCAACGACTGTCGCGGCTAATGCTCTTTCAGTTCCTGCCAATACAATTTTATAATAGGGGCCACCTAAATACCCTGTTGTATCGGGAGCATCTGTGATCGTCCATTTCTGATGGGGACGTGACATATAATCACCAATTCGTGCCGCAATGTTGCCTGTTGGCCAGTTTTTACTTACGTCTGCTAATTCCTGGAACGGAACAGGTTTTATTGGTTCATTGTTTGCCTGACCACCAAATCCCCGGGGACCGCCAGCCATTCTTGCAAGATCAACCGCCAGCTCCAAAGCATATCCTCTTCTCACCGATTCAATTTCATACGTACCCTCTTTAAACTTTTCTCCAGCAACAGGCCAGCCATCTTTCCAAACCACCGGAAGAATGCCCAATACGCTACGACCACCTTGCTCTAAATCTGCTTCATAGTGAAGAGACATTTTTTCAACTCCTTTCTCAAGTATCATATGTCCAAAATGGCCGGGGCCGATTAACCCGCCGCGGGTAGCCACCACCATTTTGCCGCCACCTTCCAACATATTTCTTCCCACGTTATCGATGTAAGGGCCTGTTACTTTTTTGGAACGGCCTGCTACTACGTTGTAAGTAGAGTTGGCGCCGTCGCAACAACTACCATGCGTGGCAAGCATGTAGTACCAACCCTCACGATATACCAAAACCGAAGCTTCACAAGTAACAGCTACATCTACATGTTTGTTACCAGTAACACGTTTTCCTGTTTTAGGGTCCAATTCCACAAGGCGAATAAATCCAAAATAGGTACCGTAAGTTAACCAAAGGCGCCCGGTAGTAGGGTCTAACATAAGACCTGGATCGATTGCATCATTTTCTTCATAACCATCAGAGGTAGCCACAACAACAGGTTCAGAATATTTAAAATTGGGCGACTTTGGATCCAATGTATTATTCCACATGGTAAAAATGACACCTTTGTGACTACCTCCACCACCGGTTGCTCCATACACTACCAGGTAGCGGTTACCAATTTTCATGGCATCTGGTGCGGCTCCACCACCTGGCCTTACACCGCCGCCATACCATGTCCAACCATCTTCCGATATTAATCCGCCCTGACCAGTGCCAAAGGTGTAATACTTCCCATCACATTCAACAATCGTTGACGGATCGTGTATAAAAGGTCTTCCTACCTGTGCTTTTACTGCTTGTGCTACCAATACTGCTAACACGGTGGTTATTATAATGCTTTTCATAACAAGTTCGTTTCAGAATAATTAATGTTTTAAATAGAATAACAAATTTTATTGGTAACTGATGGTGAGATTTTTTATAGGCACTCCTTTTTCATCCAAAAAACGAACACAGAAGTTAGCCATACCCGGCCCATTAATTACTGCTCCACGAATGATGTTCTTTCCCTTTTTTAGCGTTATTCGCTGAGACGTGACATTATCCGCAATCATATCCCGGTCACCGGAAAGGGTAAGCACTTCCTGGCCATTTAGCCACCACATGCTTGCCGAATTACATCCGGCAGACAGTCGAACATTTTTCATTTCTTCCGGGCTATCGATGACAGTGACCAGCCAAACCAGGATGCCGTATCGCGGCTTTTCAATGGCATACGTAAAATGGTATAAATTAAAGTTGAATGTTTTGCTGTCCAGAGCATACCATTTCAGTTCCTGGTTTCCCACCTTTACCGTTTCGCCATTTTTAGGAACGATGGTGTAATCGCTGGAAAAATTATCTGCTGAAAAGGTGGTTCTGAGGTAGCTGTCGGTCAATATACTATTGCGGGCAATGTCTTTTTTCACAGGTTCCAGCACCAGCCAGCGTTGAATGAATCCCTTTTCATTCGGTAACTTTTTTACACCAGAAGCCGGCGTAAAGTGTCGGGAAAGGGTATGCGTGGTATCGCCGTTTATAGGGATAGGAGGCAGGCTCGGTCTTTGTTGTTGGCCTGGAGTCTGTGCTGATACGGTGCTAACACATGAGTGTAATGCTAACAAAACAACAAAAGCCTTACCCGGCCACAAGGATGTGCATTTTCTGTTCATAGAAGATTTCTTTTTTATGAGTTTAATGAGCTTTCCCGTGAGTGTCCTTTTAATGGTACAATGTTATTGACCTTTCTTCAGGCTTATCCTATGTACTTTTTTTGCTCCCTGTTTCATTCTTTTACAACAGAATCCCGTGCTTATAAATGATTGACGAATCCTTCCATGTTTGTACGAATCTTATACACCTTGCTGTAACTAACAATGTAAAGTGTTTTCATATCGC
>DASUTO010000395.1:0-2044 GCA_036374555.1 Chitinophagaceae bacterium | reverse complement strand
GATCTACATGAAAGAAGAAACCCTGAAGAACTGGATCACTAATAAGAAAAATCTTATGGCAAATCCTAACTACAAATCTGAAGAAATAAAAAAATTTGTTGCAATAAGAAGGAAGCTCATTTATGAATGCCAACGCAATGGCGTCGGATTATTACTTGGCAGCGATGGTCCACAGGTTTTTAACGTGCCAGGATTTTCTGTTCACCATGAATTAAAGTATATGGTTGATGCAGGTCTTACGCCTTTCCAGGCATTGAAAAGCGGTACAGTGAACGTTGCAAAATATTTTGGCCTTACTAATTCAGGGATGATCAAAGTTGGGTATGTATCAGACATGGTTTTATTGGATGCTAACCCGCTGGAAAATATCGAAAACACTAAAAAGATTGCCGGAGTTATGCTGGGTAATAATTGGCTCGCCAAAGACGTTATAAAAACCGATCTCAAATTTTTGGAAAAGCCAGGATCGTTTTAGTTCTCTTTCAATAACCCCTCAACGATACCCGTAAAGATCTTCTTGTATTCTTCAAAATATTGCTTGGTGCCCGGTCCATAGAATACGCCATGAATATCTCTTACATTTCCTTTACGGTCAAGAAAGATACTTGTAGGGAATGAACGAATAGGAGTAAGCTGAGGTAATGTCTTTTCCGTTTTTTGTTCGTCAGCAGAAGTAACACCAGTGATCAGCATCGGGTATTGCACATTAAATAGTTTTTGAAACTTGCTCAAACTTTTTCTTGAACGTTCGAAATCTGTTGAGTATTCATAAGCAAGTGAAACTATTTCCACTCCCCTGCTGCGGTACTTATTATAAAAATCACTCAGGAATTTTGTTTCATCCATACAATTCGGACACCAACTGCCCATCAATTGGACGATCACAACTTTGTTCTTAAATCGTTCATCATTTATTGAAACCGGCTTGCCCTCCAGGTCATTAAATGTAAAATTGAGTTTGCTTTCCCCCGGTTTTAATTTGGTTGGTTGTTCTTGCTGCGGCTCTTGTACGTTATTATCTTTTTTAGCAGACCATGTTTCTCTTCCATTATAGCCAGCTAAGTAAACTCCGCCGGAAATTTTTTCAGCGCTATTGATCTTTGCATAAAAAGTATAAGCATGTGAGCCGTCAAATGTTGAAAGCTTCAACGAGTCGCCAGTAACAATTCCTTCCAAAAAACGATAATCACCGGAGGGAGTAATAAAACTGCCGGTAAGTTTATCACCCATTTGTTCAAACTCGGCCACTGCTTTTCTTGGGGTGCCGTTGGCCCTTGTAATAGTAACATCCCATTTCCCGCTGATATTATAAACCGCACTTCCCTGGTTTTTTGTGAACCGGTATATTTGATTTGGATACGCAATAAATTTCCAATTTTGAAAATCGCCGGTCGTTCCTTTATTCCAAATTCCCTGCAAGCTTCCATCTGCATTTCTCTTTGTTCTGAAAGATGATTCAAAAACAGGCATATCGAAATTGACTGAATCATTTGTAATGGAAACAGGACCCACCTTTATTTTTTCATCTGAATTAATAATATAAAAAAAAGTTCCTGCTTTTTCCTTGCTTACCTGCATATTAAAAACAACAGTATTACTGTCCTGCCTTACGACCAGAGCCCTGTAATTGGGGGCCAAACCCTTTTGGCCATTCGCAGGTAAAAAAGCAAGCCCGAGACCGCCTATTAAAACAAGTGTTCTCCTCATTAAATTTTTTTTCAACATGCAATATCGGTAAAAGACAAAAAAGCCTGCCAAAAAGTTGGCAGGCCGTGGTTAAATACTTTACAGAATAGCAATCTTTATCTCGCATCTGCCTTTAACTGATGATAATTAGGCTGATACTTCTCTTTTCGAAGAATGGCAAGCAGATCCTTTTCAAGACTGATTATGGGAAACTCAATAATACGACCGATCTCTACTCCTTTTTGCTCAATAATTACTGTTGGTACACGAACTATATTTTTACCTGCTTCCTCATGCTGCGGGCTTTTTTTATACAAACTATCTTTATTGCTTACCATGATCATCGTAAGATTTGCGG
>DASUTO010000394.1:0-3304 GCA_036374555.1 Chitinophagaceae bacterium | reverse complement strand
TTTTTTCGGGATTTAAGGATTAAGTATTTTACTATTATGCATTTGCCTGTATTTTCAGAAAATTAAAATGAGAAATGATCGCATCGCCCAAACTGTAATGTTGATAATTGACATGATGCTCCGCACAATGCTCTTTAATGATCCTGGTAACAGCCAAATAATGACAATGGCATAGTTTAGGAAAAAGATGATGAGCAAGATGTGTATTCAACCCGCCAGTGATCCAATGAAGCCATTTTGAGTTTGTATTGCAATCATAGGTTGCATTCCATTCATGCTGCATAAATGAATTTTGTATGATCCCATTTTCATCCGGAGCAGAATATTCGGCACCTTCTACACAATGACCCAGCACAACAACAGTCGAAAGCAATATCCCTGCTACAACATGATAGATAAGAAATCCTATAAGCACGGTTGTTAATGGTATATTGATTATCCATGCAGGAAAAATGATCATGTAAAAAAGATAAAATGATTTGAAGAAAATAAGTTTTGTCCATTCCTGCCAGGGATGATGCATATTTTTATAGTTCCCCATTTGCTTTTGCTTAAACATGTTAAAATCAATGAAGAAAACCCAGAAGATGGAATAGAACATATATAAGAAGGGGACATACCATACCTGGTATTTATGGATCGGGAATTTTTTTTGTTGTGGACTGACGCGGATAAAAGGAATGCTGTCTAATAAAACGTCGCCACCGGCTACATTAGTGAATGTGTGATGCTGGATATTATGCCTGATATTCCAGATATAAGAGTTCATTCCCATCAGGTCGCCGAAATACGCAAGAGCCCTGTTTACGGACCTGTTTTTAAAAAGAACATTATGTGATGCATCATGAACAATATTAAACACGATCATTACGCCGCTAAGTCCCATGATCATCACAAACAAAATGGATAATACTGTATTAAGACTGCCGCTAAGCAACAGGATATAACAGCACACATAAAGTGCAATTAAAAAACCTCCTTTCATATAAATGCTGCTATCCGCAAAGCGGTTGCCGCCTTTCTTTTCCATATAGTCGTCCACTTTTTTAATGAGTTCTGAAAAAAAATCAGAATCGTTTTTTGATTTGAATTTCATACTGCTTGTTTATGGGTGATTAGATCTTGTGTACTTTTCTTACCGAAATAGAGTTCAATTGACTTCGCCCCGGCCACCTTTTCTGCTTTGCCGGCTGTATTAAAAATTTTATCCCATAAGGTGTTGGTTACGCCAAAGCATTTTTCGGTTTGGCCGAAATGGTGCTGCATGTGAAATTTCTGAAGACCGCCGATCCATTTTGATGCCCATGGCTTATGCAGCAATACATGCATATAACTATATAAGGAAAGACCTGTTGCAATGCCGGCAAGAAGGAATAAATAACTGCTAAAGAAAATACTGAGGCCTGTAAGGATCATCGCACCCGAAGAATAGAGTATCCTTTTTACCTGGCTCGTGAATATGGTCCCGGTAACATGATGGTGAAAATGCAAGCTCTTATGATATTCTTTTTTTTCTTTTCCATGCATCATGAACCGGTGAATGAAATATTCGAAAAATGTCCAGCAGAATAAACCCCCTGCAAAAGCGATCAGCTGGAAGGTCCAATGTTTATTTACAAAGAAGAAAAGTGTGGCAGTCGGCGGCACTGTTACTACAGCAAAAAATAGCAGGCATATTGTTGCAGGCACCGGTTTGTTGGCCAGTTTATAATAGCTGAGCATGCCTAAGAGGTAAAATATCATATCGCTTTATTTAGAGGTGAATAAAATATAGTGGCTTGTTCTTTTAATTTTTTTGAATCATCTTTTTGGCAATCTGTTATTGGAGAGCCGGGTTTTGAAAACAGAAAGCTGATCTTATTTTTTAATCCGTTGATCTTTGAAACTTCGCTGAATACATTTTTATATTCATGCAGCAACACGTCTTTGGGATTGTGACTATAAATATTATGTGTAATACCATAAACCGGTGGAATGGTTTCTTTCGCATAAGTGCCAAACAGGCGATCATATATTATCAATATGCCCCCGAGATTTTTATCAATGTATTGTGGATTGCTTGCATGATGAACACGATGATTGGATGGGGTATTGAATACCAGGTCAAGGAAACCGAGTTTTTTTATTTTTTCCGTATGAATTAGAAAATTCCATATGGCCGTCAATGATTCAAGGAATAGGATCATTTCCGGGGTAATGCCAATCAGGCAAAGGGGCGCCCAGAAAATAAAACGATAGAATAAGTGAAAGAAATTTATCCTGAACCCAACAGATAAATTATAATGTAATGATGAATGATGTGCAACATGTGCTGCCCAAAGCAATCTTGTTTTATGCCCAAGCGTATGATAGATATAAAGAACAAGGTCACATAATAGAAATGCTATTACCCATAAAAGAAAAGAAGAGGCTGGTTTTATAAATGCTACAGAATAGATCATTGTGTACACAACTAGTGCCAGAGCTTTCATAAAAAAACCAGTCAGGATCACAAATAAGCCCAGACATATATTGGCTAACATATCTTTTAACCGTTTCTCTTCCCGTTCAAAAAAGGCTATTGATAATTCGATCAATGTTAATATTACCAGTAGTGGCGTTGCTATCGTATCAATTGTTTGCATTAAACAGCAGTTTTTAATGGGTTAATAGAAAATATTACCGGGTTACTGATCGTCTTGCTTTTTTTCATGCTACCCTCGGTAAGCATTTCTTTATACCATTTTGGAAGAAGCTTATCAAACAACATGAACATCTTATTCCAAAAACCCGGAATGATCACCTCTTTGTTTTGCAGCATTCCATCTATAGCAATTTTTGCTACGTCCTCAGGGTTCATGATCGACCAGCGGCCAAGGCCGTGAATATTAAGATTCTGAAAAACCGTTTGTGGATTTGTATTCATTCCTCCGGGGCAAATAACACTTACACTTATTCCCCTGCTTTTTAATTCACGTCTTAAGCTTCTTGAGAAGGCGACCAGGTAAGATTTTGTTCCACCATAAACTTGTTTTTTAGGCAGGTAAAAAAAACTGGCAAGGCTACTCACATTTAATATCCAGGCAGTTGACTGCGGTGATAGATTTTGAATAAATAAATGTGTGAGAATAGTTGGAGATACCACATTCAGCTCAATTTGTTTATAATAGAATTCAGTATCCCTTTCATCAAAATAATGAGTGCCGCCAATGCCGGCATTATTAATAAGTATATTAATAGGGATCTGCAAACGGGTTATTTCATTAAAGAGATCATAACACTCTTCTTTTTTTGAAAGGTCATGTTCAAGACAATAGGCTGTTAC
>DASUTO010000393.1:0-4322 GCA_036374555.1 Chitinophagaceae bacterium | reverse complement strand
GCGCAGCTCGCATCAATATCCGGAATGTCGGCTTCATCATAATGTGCCGGTGGTGCAGCTATATTATTCTCAATGATATGATCATCGATCAATTTTTTTATTTTCTGCGAAAATTCATCGGCAAATCTTACATGCTGCACTGCATCTTCCTGGAAGAAAACCCTGGTATTTTCTACCCTATGCATTTTGCCCAAAATAACAGCACCATTTTTTGCAAGAGATTGCAAACTCATGCTATCTCTTCCACTGCCGGTTCCGGAAACCTGCGGTGGACGCAACTCTAACATTTTTGGGTCATCTATGTCTTCAGCTTTTATATCATAAAATTTAGCTTCTCTTACCCAATAAAAAATATCTCTTCCCCGATACCATCTTGGAATTCGCCCTACCATGCTGGTTGAGAGATAAACTTTTCTTCCTGCATTTAACAGATCTTCCGTGATCTGGCAACCGGATTGAGCACTCCCAACCACCAGAACTGCGCCATTCGGCAATTGATCGGCGTTTTTATATTCACTTGTATGTAATTGTTTTATATCCTTCGAAATATTTTTAGCCAATGAAGGGATCTTGATCTCATTTGCAACTCCTGAAGCGATAAGAACTTGTTTGCATAAATATTTTCTGATCTCATTATTACACGAAACAGAAACAATAAACAATTCTCCCGGTTTTTCAATAGAAATTACTTTTGAATTTTCTACTACAGGTATTTGATGAACTTTTGCATAATGTTCAAGTGCCAAAACAAATGCAGGTGCTGTTGAAAATGAGTCTGGATCTGCTGGTTCAGGATCTTCGCCCGGTAATACGTTTAATTTATTGGTTGAGTTAAATCTGAAATTGTCCCATCGTTGTGAACGCCATGACTCCCCGATCTTTCCCCGTTCAAAAATGATATGCTGTAACCCATGTCCCTTTAAATGATAACTGGCAGCTAAGCCAGAGTATCCTGCCCCAACAACAATCACATCAAATAAAGGTTCACTCATACGAACTCAACTGGTTGAATATTAAAAATACGAACTGTATGGGGTAAAAAATACACACATTAGCGGTCTGAAATTTGATGTTTTACTAATAAACTAAACCACTTTATTATGGCAAATGAACCTAAAAATAAAAAAGACGAAAAAGATAAAACCCAGCCGGTTTCAAAACCTGATCCTGAAACCTTACATACAACTGACCCACAGGAAAACATGAAAGGACCTGTTTCTTCTTTTATGCAGAATATTAAAGAAGAAGCAAATAAAAATGACAAGGTTTCAAAAGAAGAAGCTGACCGGAAACGGGAGGAAAATATGTAGCTCTCAAAAAAAGCTTTATAGTTTTTAAAGAACAATAAAGCTTTTTTTATTTACATAAAACAATAATCCAGGAAACTTAATACTTTTTCTTACTCCTTTTAATGTAAAGTTTTACTGATTTTATAAAGTTGGAGAAGAATCATATAGGGTATGGCTTTTGCAGGATGAATTTTTAAAAAATGTTTCTTCCATTAGGCGACGATAACAGGGACCGGCATACTACGCCGATAGTAAACTACATTTTACTTGCACTTAATATTATCGCTTTTATTTTTTGGCAGGAGATGGGAAATAGCATTCCTGTCACTTTTGGATATTCTACAGTTCCTGCAGAGATCCTCCAGGGATATGATCTGGTAACAAATTCAAAACTTATTGAAAACCCGGTTACCGGGGAGAATATTTTGATGCCGGGTCTACAGCCAACTCCGATCCCAGTTTATTTAACATTGATCACATCCATGTTTATGCATGGAGGATGGGCTCATCTTGGAGGTAATATGTTATTTCTCTGGATCTTTGGTGATAACCTGGAACATGCGATGGGTCACAAACGCTATTTGATTTTCTATTTATTGTGTGGCGTAATTGCATCATTAACACATGTGTTCAGCGCTTCCTTTCTTAATGATAGTACATTAGTTCCAAGTCTTGGCGCATCCGGTGCAATATCCGGAGTGCTTGGTGGTTATATACTCTTATTTCCAGGTAGATCTGTTAGTGTATGGATCTTTATCACGATAGTAAGTTTGCCTGCATTCCTTGTATTGGGTATTTGGTTTGTTTTTCAATTGGTGAATGGAATGGGTACCCTGGGCGGAAACGAAGCTGCTGGCGGGGTTGCCTATGCAGCACATATTGGTGGTTTTATAGCCGGTTTGATACTTGTAAAACTATTCAGGCGAAGAATTGTCGCAATTCCGCAGGACAGAAGAACAAGTTGGTAATAGTAATTTACGATTCATTGGCTATACACATTTATTATCTTTATCCTTATGAATCGGATTGATCGCCTGGCAGCAATTCTTATACAACTACAATCAAGACCATTAGTAAAAGCGCAGGACATTGCTGAAAAATTTTCTATTAGTCTTCGTACGGTCTACCGCGATGTAAAAGCCCTGGAGGAAGCAGGTGTTCCGGTGATCGGTGAAGCAGGAACAGGTTACCGGTTGATGGAAGGCTATAAACTTCCTCCTGTTATGTTCAACATGGATGAAGCCACTGCATTACTCACCGCATCTAAATTAGTACAATCAAAAACGGATGCAGGTATTTCAAAACATTATATCGCTGCATTGGATAAAATAAGAGCCATACTCCGTCATTCTGAAAAAGATCATATCGAAGAAATTGATGAGCATATCGCTGTTATGAATCATCCTTCCATTGTTTATCAGCCGCAGGCAGAATTGCACCTGCAATCGATATTAAAAGCGATCGGCAGTTCTTCTATTATTGAAATAAGTTATACTTCACTTGAAAAAAATGAAAGCACAAAACGAAAAGTAGAACCGGTGGGTATTTATTATCTGGGAAGTCATTGGTATTTGATAGCTTTTTGCCAAATGCGAAAAGATTACAGGAATTTTCGCACCGACAAGATCACACGATTAATCATTACTGATGAAACAAATTCAAAGACACATCCACCGCTACAGAGTTTTATCAGCAAGATGTCTGCAGACAGGGAGGTAACAAAAGTTGTGATAGATGTGGAACCCGATGTTGTAAAATTTCTTGGCGAACAGAAATATTATAATGGTTTTGTTAAGGAAGAAAAAGACGGTGAGTATATCCGGATGACTTTTTTGTCCGGTTCATTGATGGGGTTTTCCCGCTGGTTTATGCTTTATGGCGATCATGCAAAAATTGTCGAACCCCTCGAATTAAACGACATGGTTGCCGGGATCGCAGAAAATATCTTAAGAAAACTGGAATATTCTCAAATGCTGCTGACATAGGGCTGTCACAAGTGGGTTGTTTCTTTGATTATTAAAACAAAACACTATGACATTTATCGAATTTTTTAAGCAGCAATTTATTGAAGAAGCCGCGACAACCCGCAAAATGCTGTCCCGTGTTCCTGATGACCAGTACAATTACAAACCGCATGAAAGATCAATGGTGATGAAATCCCTCGTAACGCATATTGCCGACCTGCCCGGTTGGATACATCTTATATTGACCACTAATGAGCTCGATTTTCAAAAATCGTATGATCAACCGGATATCAAAAATAATAAAGAGCTGCTTTCCTATTTTGAAAAACGAAACAATGATGGTTTATCCGTCCTCGTAGCAGAAAATGAAAAAATTCTGAATGATCCGTGGACATTAAGAAACGGCGAAACAATTTATGCTACCAATCCAAAGATCGATGTGCTCAGAATGTCATTGAGCCAGCAGATACATCACCGTGCACAATTGGGTGTGTATTTAAGATTGTTGAATGTACCAATCCCCGGGAGCTATGGCCCAAGCGCCGATGAAACAGATTTTTAATAATAGGAAAATAAGGTTGTATCGGAAGCTCCTGATTTATTCATGAGCTTTTTTTATTTAGCGAGCTTTTGGAATCCCCCTTAATATCATTTCGATAATCGGAGTATCACCATTCCCCCTTTGTCAAAGGGGGAGTTGAAACTCTCCGAACTCCGAAGAGACTCTCAGGGGGATTCAAGCTAAGCATTTCAAAAACTCAGTAACTTCAAAAAATGTACTGGCTACCCTACAATAAAAACCTTAAAGAGTTTTCACGAAGACTAAGAAAAAATTCAACGCTTGGTGAAATATTGCTTTGGCAAAAACTTCGTGCCGGAAGTATGATGAATTATACATTCAACCGTCAAGAACCGCTTAATCGTTACGTTGTAGATTTTTATTGCAAACCATTGAGCCTGGTAATAGAAGTTGACGGATCTTACCACCTTGAAGACGAACAAAGAGTGAAAGACGGTAAACGACAGCAATTACTTGAAGAAATGGGCTTGCACTTTTTGCGCTTTTCCG
>DASUTO010000392.1:0-2830 GCA_036374555.1 Chitinophagaceae bacterium | reverse complement strand
CGGATGTACTGTTTCCATCATTACAGCGATCACATTCAGCACTATAAGAGTAATAATAAAAATATTGATTGCTTTATCGGCCTTCGATTCGCCGAGTTCAGGGTGCAGAAGTATATGGACCTTGTGCTTTGCTTTTTGGTACATAAACAGTTTTGGTTGACCAAGCTAAAGATATAAATAAACAGGAATTAATTACAGGAACGATATCAGTTAATGTGACAATCTTCTTTTTTTGATCATGCCGCCTTTGATGTCTTTGATGGTTGTCATTACTACAAATGCGTTGCGATCGATCTTTTGAATTTCAGTATTCAGCTTGCTGATCTCAAGCCTGGTTATTACTGTATAAATAATGTTTTTATCATCAGTGTGTCCCATTTTACCAAAACCGCCCCTGCCTTTATACACGGTGATACCACGTCCTAGTTTGTTGATGATCATTTCTTTTATTTCTTCATTATGCGATGAAATGATGGTGACACCAGTGTACTCTTCAATACCCTCGATTACAAAATCAACCGTTTTAGAAGCCGCGAGGTATGTTACCATTGCATACAGCGCAACATTAATTGAGATTTGATATGCCGCCATACCAAATATTATAACGTTGATGATCGTGATAATATCTCCAACAGTCATTCCAAATCGTTTACTCAGGAAAAGTGCCAGAACTTCTGTTCCATCGATGACAGCTCCGCCCCTGATAGTAAGCCCGATGCCGGCGCCAAGAAAGAATCCGCCAAAGACCGCAACAAGCAATTTATCATCCGTTATCGGTTTCAAATTAATAAATGCTGCAGCCAAAGCAAGACCGGTAATTGCCAATGTTGCTTTTATCGCAAAATTTCTCCCGATCACCCCCAATCCTAAAAGCAGGAATGGGATATTCACCAAAATAAGCATCACTCCAAGTTTTGCTCCTGTTAATTGCCTTATCAACAGCGCAATGCCTGTGGCGCCCCCATCAATAAAATTATTGGGTATCAAAAAACCTTTTAAACCAAATACAGCAGAAAAAATTCCTAATGAAATAAAAATGATATCCCTGACAAATGACGTAAGAGATATTTTAAATTCACTGTAAGCTTTAGCCAATTCATAGGAAGAATAATCCGGCTTTTGCGAAAGTCGTTTCTTATTGCGAAGAACATTATCTATTACTATTTTTTGAAAGAAAGGGTTCATGTTTCATCTTAATACAATAATGCCCATTTCAAATTTAGCGATTATCAATGAAAGTTATTTGATGAGGAAAACCTGATACGTATCAAAAGCAAAGCATCCATTTTAATGAATGCTTCAATTATTAATCTTTATCCTTCGCTTTGCTCAGGATAACAAAGACTAGGCTTCTTTACCGTGGCAATTCTTATACTTCTTTCCACTGCCACAAGGACAAGGATCATTCCTGCCGATCTTAGGTCCAACTTTTACGGGCTGTTGTTTTACAGCAGCACCCGAAGGATCGTAATAATCTTTTTCATTTGCTGCGTAATCCTGGCCTGCCGTATCGATCTCTTCCTTATTTGCTTTTAATTTACTGAGATCAGTTTTTTCACGATGCCCTTCGCGCAACGGAGCTTGTTGTTCCTGCTGTGGTAACGCTGCATGACACATGAACGAAACAATATTCCTGTTCGTTTCGCTATCCATATTCTTAAACAAATTGAAGGCTTCCATTTTATAGATCACCAATGGATCTTTTTGTTCAAGATAAGCGGTCTGCACACTTTGTTTCAGATCATCCATTGCACGCAGATGTTCTTTCCATGAATCATCAATAACGGAAAGTGTAATGTGACGTTCAAGAGCATCACAAAGTTCCTGGCCACCGGTATCAAGTGTCTTTTGCAAATTGGTCAGCACATTAATGATCTTACGGCCGTCACTGAATGGGACCACCACGTTTTCAATATGATTGCCTTGCGATACACGAATATTTTTAAAAACAGGTAATGATTGTTTTTTCAGTTCTTCTTTTTTGCGATCATAATTTTCGGTGGCTTCATTGTATAATTTCTCGATCAGTGAATTTTCATCTGTTTTTAAAAATTCTTCTTTTTCGATTTTGGTATCCATTCCAAAATTCACGATACAATCCAGTTTGAAACCTTCATAATCTTCCTGTTCACGATAAGTGGCGATCAACCCTTCCGCAACGACTGAAAATGCATTATCAATATCAAGCGCCAACCGTTCTCCAAACAACGCATGCTGACGTTTGCCATAAACAACGTTCCGTTGCTTATTCATGACGTCATCATATTCCAATAATCTTTTACGAATACCAAAATTATTTTCTTCTACTTTTTTCTGTGCTCTTTCAATACTTGATGTGATCATGCTATGTTGTATCACCTCACCTTCCTTATAGCCAAGCTTATCCATGATCTTGGCAATACGTTCACTGCCGAACATACGCATCAGGTCATCTTCCAGGGCAACATAGAATTGGGAAGTACCCGGGTCACCCTGTCTTCCTGCACGTCCACGAAGCTGCCGGTCAACGCGGCGGCTATCATGCCGTTCGGTACCTATGATCGCTAACCCACCTGCTTCTTTTACACCGGGTCCGAGTTTAATATCAGTACCGCGACCAGCCATATTAGTCGCAATAGTTATAGCGCCGGGTAATCCAGCTTCGGCAACGATCTGTGCTTCGCGTGCATGCTGTTTTGCATTCAATACATTGTGGGGGATCTTTTTTACCTGCAACATCTTGCTGAGTAATTCACTTACTTCTACCGAAGTAGTACCCACTAAAACAGGACGACCGGCATTACGCAAGTTTTCAATTTCTTCAAAAACCGCTTTGTACTTTTCTCTTTTT
>DASUTO010000391.1:0-6468 GCA_036374555.1 Chitinophagaceae bacterium | reverse complement strand
CACAAAAATTTAAAACGTGCAGCGCAGACAGTTACATATTGAAACAATGAATCGGTTTAGTTCTAAAGGAGACTGTACTGATTGCGGGGCATGTAATGCTAAAGAATAAGTGTAAAAACGAATTCGATATAATGCAGGCCCCGCAAGAGATTGCGGGGTTTTTGTTTATCCTCAACCCTGGCAGGGTGTTAAGGAAATAAAAATTGTATCGATCATTTATGTAAACAGAGAAAGTTTGAATCTATAACAAAGCAAAAATTTAAAAGTGCTGAAACAAATAAGACATAAGCGATTTAGAACGACGAATGATCATTCATCATTACTATGCCCGTGGTGTATGCAGGCGAAGCAGGGAAGTATTGTGCCCATAGGTAGTGAGTATAATGATATTCGCAAGCGGCCGGATTGTATCTATACATAAACATCTTTACGATGAATGTTAGAACCCGGTCACATAAGGACCGGGTTTTTTTATTAATTGATATTTTAAAATCAAAGACATGGTTTTCAATTTTTTCAGAAGGGATCTGTCAAAAGTAAGTACGCTGTTTTTGGCACACTATGCTGATCCAAAAGTTTTTTACACAGTACAGTTTAACAAAGTGCCATGCATCAGTTTTATCGGTGAAATGGACACAAGTAAAGCGTTTGATTTTATTCAAAGCACTTATCGTTCACAGGTAACCGGTATTTATCAGCATAATTATTTTGATCATGATAAAAGAGATTTCTTTTTTAATAACACCTTGTTTGTATTGAGGAATAAAAGAATGATCGAATTGGGTAATAATTATTGCCAGGTATTGCATACAAAAGATCAATACAGCTGGGGACAAACAATGATCAAAGAATTGTCAGTGTTTCATGTAACAGTTGACGAAAATAAAGTCATCGGTTTTGCAAGAAGCACTAATATGAACTGAATAGAATATATCATGTGCAGAAGGAGGAAATAGCGTTCCCCGTGAGATGCAGCGGGGACGCTTTTCAAATAAATGTTCTTTGAAAAATATAGGAGTATTCCGATTGGCCGGATCCTCCGTTTGGAACGGAGAGGATGCAGGTTCGAGTCCTGTCTCCTATACGGAAAAGGTTGCCCCAATTCAATCGGGGTCTCTTGTACAACATGGGCTGTCATGTTCCAAGGCTGGCGAAAAACACTTGCAATGTTTTTGCGAAGAGTTCGATTCTCTTACTGGTCCACATGTTGAGTCGTTCGTCTAATGGTTGAGGACTTCACATTTTCATTGTGATGATGTCGGTTCGAATCCGGCACGACTTACTAGAGGTTCGTTGGTGTAACGGCTAACATCACAGATTGTCGATCTGTTGCTATGGGTCGATTCCCGTACGAACCGCTGATTGCCGGATAGTGTAACTGGTAACACATCAGAATTTGAGTCTCGTATTTTCAGTTCGATCCTGAATCCGGTGTCGAAGATGTTGGCTCTAGCTTATCGGTAAAGCATCCGTCTGTGCAACGGAGGAACACCCCGATAGCTATCGGGGCGGTGTCAACCTAAGTGAATGGTTAATCCGGATAGATTAAAAGAGAATGCGGCTTGGTGTAACAGGCAACACGATCACTTCCCTTTCTTTCTGAAAGGTAAATCGCAGGTGATTGTTTTCAGTTCGAACCTGGAAGTCGCACTTGATGACTTTTAGTTCAACGGATGAGAACACTTCATTACGAATGAAGAGATACAAGTTCGAATCTTGTTAGGTCAACAAAAATAAAATTGCGGTTTAGAGTAATGGTAACTCGAAGGTCTCATAAGCCTTAGCTATAGGTTCGAATCCTATAACCGCTACGATCGATGATTTAACTCAATGGTAGAGTACTATCCTGATACGATAGAAGTTGATAGTTCGAATCTATCAGTCATCACGGGAACTATGAAAATTCTTGCGACTTAATTCAATGGAAGAAAACTATCTCTACACGGTAGGTGTTGTTGGTTCGAGTCCAACAGTCGCAACAAATATTGGTTCGTAACTCAATTGGTAGAGTACCGGTCTTTTACACCGGGAGTTGAGAGTTCGAGTCTCTCCGGGCCGACATAAAAAGAATATTGACCTGTAGCATAATGGAAGTGCATTGGTCTTCTAAGCCAACTGGTAAGAGTTCGAATCTCTTCGGGTCAGCAAAGAATTGGTTATCGCTTAACTGGTAAAGCACCGGGATGGAGACTATGAGTTCGAATCTCATTGACCAATTCAATTGGATGAATAGCTCAACGGCAGAGCGGCGGCTTGTTAAGCCGATGGTTGAAAGTTCGAATCTTTCTTCATCCGCAATCTGTCCTGCTGGCAGACATGGCTGAATGCATTCGACTGCAAATCGAAAGAAAGAAGTTCTCCCGATAGCTATCGGGATGCAGGTCTCAGGAAGAAGATCGTTTGTGAGGAATATAATTCGATGAAGAGGAAATAGTGATCTGTCAGTATTCATTACAAACAACTGGTGCTTTGGCAGAATGGATGTGTATGCGCCGGAGTGAAATCCCGGAGATCGTGGTTCAATTCCACGGGGCACCGCAAACAAAGTGTAAAGTCAAAAGTAAAAATGAAAAAATGGAACAGGTTCAACAGAAATGGAGAAAATTAAGTGGCGAACGAATTAAAATTCCGATCGCTGACGAAGTAAGCAACATATTGATGCGTGAACGTGAAGCAGGACATGAAATGAAAGTCTGCATTGGTACCGATAGCCAGGCGAAGGGTAAAGAAACAGAATTCGCAACTGTGATCGTATTCATCCGTAAAGGTAAAGGAGGTTTCATGTATATACACAATGAGATCACCAAACAGCGAATGAGTATCAAACAGCGGATGCTGATGGAAGTTGGGAAAAGCATTGAAGTAGCGTATGCATTGTGTACTATTTTTTCACGGTTCAGTGTAGATATGGAAGTGCATGCTGATATCAATACAAACCCAAACTTTAAAAGCAATGATGCATTGAAAGATGCAATGGGTTATATCGTCGGGATGGGATTTGCATTCAAGGCAAAACCAGAAGCATTCGCCAGTTCTAATTGTGCAAACAAAGTAGTTCAATAATAATCGCCGCCATAGTAGTGAATATTATAGCGCTTAAAAAAGGAAAAATGAAAAAATTAAAATTGAGTAAAAGGAAAAAGATCAGTCAACATTATATCTATAGCAGGAAAATGGGTTCCTGCTTTACGAATAAAGAAAGTTTATGTCAAAACGTGATAAAAAAATAAAGGGGCAGGAATTGTTGGCCACAAAGCAAAAGGAAGAGTTCATCAATAATGTATTGAAGTTCTCACGGAAGCGTTTCAAAAGATTTGATGAAGTAATCCTTCGCTTGTACCAGGCAGAAGACCTCAGTTTATTCTTTACTGATCGCAGGATCGCAAAAGTAAATGAGTGTTTTCAGTTCTTTTCTTCAAAAACATGGACCGTAGAAAGAGCAGCAATGAAAAATATATTCATTCATCTGCACAGGCATTCGCAATTATTTTCAGATGAGGAATATATTCAAACTGTTTTCAATATGGTTAAGTTCAAAGCTTATTGGAGAAAAGATGTTTTTGAATGGAGACCTTGCTCAAAGCGGGGAGCGGAACAGGTAAAAGAACTGGCAGATCACCTGTTTTGTCAATATGCAGTTCCTGGTTTTTTGTACAAAGCATTTTTTGAAAAGAATAATATGCTTTTTATTAATTGGTTCATACATATTGGAGCAGGAAAACGAATAAAAGAACTTATGAATGTACCGATCCTTTTTACACAGAAGATGGGACATCATTTTCTACAAGCCCCGGATAAACTAACAATAGCAGAGGCATTAAGATGGGCACAGGTAAAAGGATTGAACGGAAGTGATGAGTTAGCAGAAAGAATTGTTTATTCATGGATAGGAACTAAAGAATACTATGACGAAGATTTCTGGGAATCATTTATCCGGATAGTTGTTAATGGAGGAATGTTCGATCATGATCACCTGACGCAACTGATCGATTATGTAAGAGAAATGAAAAGAGAGAACAGGAATTATATTTTAAAAGGAAGAACACTTCAATCATTATTAAGACAAAGTGATGAATGGCATGAGAGAAGTATGGAGATAAGAGGTATCCGTTTTTGGGCCCCTTCCGGATTATATGGGTATAAAGCAGAGAAGAAAATGGAAACAGTAAGAATGGAAGAGTTAACCGGAACTAAGTTATTGGTGGAAGAGGGCAGAAACATGAAACATTGCGTTGCCAGTTATACTCATCAGTGTGTAACTGGAAAAACGGCGATCTTCTCTTTACGAAAATATTCTTTCGAGTTGTTGCTTGAAACAATGGCGACAATAGAGGTGAATTTATCACTAAGAAGAGTAGTACAGGCAAAAGGAAAGATGAACAAAAAGATATCGGATGAGGCAAGAAAACATCTGGCTGAATGGGCGCATAATAATGAGTTATCCATCAACACTTATTTATAAATAGTTCTTTAGAATATTTTGATGCAAGGCATCATGAAAAGCTTGCTTAACGGCAAGACGGGTATATGCCTGTTTGTAAACAAACCAGGTTTATGTTTTAAAAGCATAGCAGTGCAGAAGTAATAACTATTTGTATGCTGTTGTTAGAACAGGATATGTCCGCCAACACTCTGTGTGTCATGGGTTCGACTCCCATTCGGATCGTAGTATCCGGTAGCTCAGTTGGTCAGAGCAACAGAAACAGCGCCGGTTCGAATCCGGCTTACACTCCGAAAGGTTGGTGTAATAGCTCAGATGGTAGAGCGCTACATTGGTAATGTAGCGTCAAGCAAGAAGTACACCGCTTCTCAAAAAATGGTGAAGTAAAATTGAAGCCGGAATTATTTGCCCGATGATCTATTGACTTGCTCCAGCTTGAGGCTGGAGATAATAAAATGGATCATCAGCTGAGTAATCACCTGCAAGTTGATACAGACATAATGAAAAAAATTTCACTTCATCAGTAATAGTTTATTGTAACTACAGTAAATGAGGGATTGATAAACTGATCTGGCAAACGTTATTGCGATCAACTTCCGTAATTATTTGGTGGCAAATAAAACCGGCTTTATTAAAAATGATGAATCGACTTACAAAAGTTGAAATGTAAAAAACAAAAGATGATTAATAATTAGTTGCCCGGCCTCCCTCTCCAAATGGAAAGGGAACGAGGGTGAGGTTAAAACAAAGTAAAATGAAACAAGTAAAAGTGAACGCCTACCAAATTGCATTGGTATTTAAGCGTGGAGTGTACCAACGTATGCTGAAAGAAGGTAACTACTGGCTGTGGAATGGTGATGCTTACATCTATGATGTAACCAAGCCATTCGCTGCACCAATTGAGTTGAACATCCTGTTGAAGGATGAGTAGTTGGCGGAAGCATTGCATGTAGTTGAAGTAAAAGACAATGAAATTGTATTGCAGTACGAGAATGGTTTGCTGAAACAGGTATTGACTGCAGGGCGTTACACTTTCTGGAAAGGAGTGATCAACTATGATTTCATTCGTGCAGACATCAGCAAGATCGAAATTGAAAAAGAAATTGATCGTGCTGTATTGCAGAACCGTTTGCTGGCAAACTATGTTCGCAGCTATACTGTAGAGAGCTATGAAAAAGCATTGCTGTTCGTAGATGGTAAGTATGTGCAAACCCTGCAAAGTGGTGTTTACTACTGGTGGAAGAACAGCATTGTCATCACTGTTGTTAAAGTGGATATGCGCCAGCAACAACTGGAGATCAATGGACAGGAGATCCTGACCAAAGACAAAGCAGCTTTGCGTATCAACGCATGGGCGCAGTACAAAGTGGCGGATATTGAAAAGGCGCTGTTGCAAAACAAAGAGTACGATAAACAATTGTACGTGGCTTTTCAGCTGGCATTGCGTGAATACATTGCTGGTTACAGCTTCGATGAGTTGCTGGATAAAAAAGATGGTATTGCACCATTTGTTCAGCAACAGGTAAAAGAAAAAGCGGAAGCATTGGGTATCGAAGTTTTCGGTTTTGGTATCCGCGATATCATTTTGCCAGGTGATGTGAAAGAGATCATGAACCAGGTGTTGATCGCAGAAAAGAAAGCGCAGGCTAACACCATTATGCGTCGTGAAGAAACTGCAAGTACCCGCAGCCTGTTGAACACTGCGAAGTTGATGGAAGAAAATGCAATGTTGTGGAAACTGAAGGAGATGGAATACGTGGAAAAGATTGCAGACAAAATCAGCAATATCAGTGTCAACGGTAATGGTGACCTGATCGGGCAGTTGAAACAGATCTTTGTGCCGCAGAAATAAGATAACATCCGGTATCAACCGGTGCCGGATGTTTTTTATTATGAACTAAGCTACAATGCTACTATTAAGCTTTTGTGCAGCCTGCCCTGAGGAGCCAAGCGACCAACGGGTCGCACTCTTGTACGTTTGGTAACTTTATTGAGCATAATAAAAATGATTTAAAATATATAAGATG
>DASUTO010000390.1:0-6877 GCA_036374555.1 Chitinophagaceae bacterium | reverse complement strand
GATGATCTTTCTGTGCATTAAAAAAACGGAGACTAAATTGACGGTATAAACCTAAACTATCTCTTTTCAGCAATTCAATGCCATAATTTAAATACTCCCTGGCTTTATCATATCTTTTTGAGTTGTAGTTTGCCCAAACGGCATTCTGGTACAACCAATCTGCATTCCCAGCAATATCTCCTGATTCATTTAAAATAGGAATGATGCGTTCAAAGATATCTGCCCGGGACGAATGCATTTCAAGAAGCATATATATTGTAACCATTTGCTGATACACAATTGACAGGGAATACAAATCACCTGCGTCTTTAAAAAAATCAGCGCTTTTAGTTAAATACCCGATCCCTGACGCTAATTGTTGTAAGGATGAGCTGATAAATGACAATTGAAAATTCGTATTGCCAGTGATATTTTCAGCTTTTACCTGGCCCAGCAGGTTGGTGAGTTCACGAAAAATACTATCTGCACCTGGCTGATTATTTATTGATTGAGCTGCCTGAATTTTGCCATTATACGCTATAATGACAGGCTCAATCACCGTCATGTCTTTATACAATGCAATAATCTGGTCCATGAACTGGTTACCCTTATCATGCTGGCGGTTTTGTATATGATAAAGTCCATTGATGAAAAGAATGTCAGTGAGAATTTCTATGTCGCCCAATGCTGTAAAGTATTCAAGGGCGGGTTGTAATTTTTTAAATGTCTTTTCGTTGAGCGGATATGGATAACCTATCGGGATGACGGGATTTCGTAATAAGGCCTTATCGCCGGTTTTTGTGGCCAACATACCTGCCTTCACCCGGTGATATGCATTTATTGCTCCACGTCCCTGTGAAAAAACACCCAAAGTGATATTATGCATAACTATCCCGCTTTCAAATCCTATTTTTTTTGAAAGCTCCCTGGCTTCCCTTGCAGCTATCAATCCTTCTTTGTACTCCTGGTTGTAAAAACAAAGACGGGCATATTCGTTCAGCAGTCTGATTTCTTCTTTATCTGCTTTTGGATTTAACTCAATGAGCTTTTTCAGGCTGTCGATCTTTGAACGATCAACCAGTAACGTATCCTGCCCGTTTATGTTGGTTAATCCAACACACAGGAGAATTACGATTAATATGACAAGTTTGATTTTCATGATGTGAAGGATAAATGTTTAAGTTAATTATATTAATACATGCAATCCTTAATCAATTAATGCCTCGCTACCCACCGGCAGTCTGTTTCAATTAACAGGCATTCGAATGATAAACTCACATGTTTCTCCCTCCTTCAATTCCACTTTTATTTCACCTCCATGTGCTTTTACATTATCATAACTTAATTCTTCAAGGGCATCATATAATGAACAAAATCACTGAAAAGAATCTTGCTAAATTGGGTTCAGAATTTTCCTGCTCTTTCGCGGAATGAAAATTATGAACACACTATATAGTAATAAGAAGTATTTCATTCGTCTTTTTTTGTAAAGGCCAGTTTCGTCAGGTGTATTTTTTCTTCCAGTAAGTGATCTGCAAATTCAATTTCCTCAAGCTGATGTGTGTAAACTTTTGTCCTCATAAACTGAAGCATTAGCAACACTACGCAAACTATCACTGCAAATGCAAGTATCGTGAGCTCCCATCCATAAGCACCCCTGATGGGGCCAATCAACTTCGGGCCCGCTGCAAAACCGAAGTTAGTGATAGCCATGTAAACTGTGAATTGCGTGGCTGACACTTTCTTCCAGCAGAATTTCATGGCCATCGAGAGCAAACCGATGGTGGAGAAACAATAGAGTGTTGTATAAGCGAAAATGAAAGCGGTTGTGAAATGTGAATTCAGCCAGTGTACTTCGTAATAAGCCATTCCTCCCGTCAGGAGTATCAACAACAAATAATAGATACTAAGCATTCGAACCCTCCCGAAATGGTCGAGAAGATATCCGCCAATGAACATGCCCATTAATCCTCCAAACAAGGAAGCGGCTGAATAGACTTGTGAATATTCCTGGTCAGTCCAGTTAAGCTTTTGTACCGTAAAGATGGGAATGAGAGTGTTCATAAAATTATAAGCCGCTCCCATCACAAACAAAAGCACCATTAATAATATGCTGTAATGAAGTGTCATTACATGCCACAGGGATTTAAAAATTTCTTTCCAACTGTCCAGGTGGTGTTCTTCAGCCTCAGGTGATGACTTTCCATGCATCAAAGGCAGGAATTTTTCTCCTGGTCTTTCCCTGATGAGTAAGGGTACTAAAAAGATAATACTCACTGCAACTGCAAGTGTTAGTAAAGCAGCCGAAAACCCTACTTGATTAAGCATCCATGAGCCGGCCGCAAGTGAGGAAGACACACCCAGTGTTTTTGATCCCCACATTAATCCGTTTGCTCTTGCCTGTTCTTCCTTTGGTAAAATATCAATGGCCATAGCATCAGTTGCCACATCCTGGAACGCAGAGAAGAAACTTAATATCACGCCGGCAACCATCATCTGGCCCATATGATCCAGGGGATCAATGATAGAAGCCATACCGATAAAACTCATGATAATTCCGATTTGCCCAAAGAGTACCCATGGCCTTCTTCTTCCCATGGGCAGGTAGGTATATCGGTCTATGAAAGGGCCAATAATAAATTTGAAGCTCCACGGTATGATAAGCACACCTACAAATGAGCCGATTTCCGCTGGCGTTTTACCATTCATGGCCATCCATGCAGGAAAGCCAAAATACAGAATGCCATCAGGTATCCCCTGTGCAAAATACAGGGCGGAGAAACTAAAATAACGAAGCACTTTGTTCCCGGATAGTGTTGGCAGATGAGGGTGGAATAAATTTTTCATCATAGATTATTTTGTTGTTTTGGTTCGGTGGCAATCGAAAATATGGTATTGAATGATAAGTAAGTTCTATAGTCAATTTTTTTAATCGTTAATAATTTGAAACGCTGAGATGAATGAAAAAAACAGAATTTTTATTTCAATGAATTCAACGGTTCAGGAAACAGTTTGTCCTTTCACAAAAGGCAATTGAATGATGAACGCAGTTCCCTCTCCTTCTTTTGTCTCCACCTTTAACTCTCCACCATGTGCTTTTACAATATCATAACTCAATGATAAACCCAAACCAGTTCCTTGCCCTGTTGGTTTGGTAGTAAAGAAGGGTTGAAATATTTTATCCAATACTTTTTGAGAAATGCCATTGCCATTATCTGCAACCGTGATTTCTACTTTACCGTTTATTTTCTTTGTACTTACAGTAACAGTTGGTTTGTAGTTTTCAGGTTGTTCTTTCCTCTTTTCCGTTACAGCATAAAATGCATTTGTAATTAAATTCAGGATCACTCTCCCGATATCCTGCGGTATGACATTGACCTCACCGATTGATTCATCAAAATCCGTTTTCGTTGTTGCATCGAACATTTTGTCTTTGGCTCTTAACCCATGATAGGCTAATCTCAGGTATTCCTCAGCCAACGCATTAATATCGGCTGGTTCTTTTACACCGGTACTGGTGCGACTGTGTTGCAGCATACTTTTCACGATATCATCTGCCCTTTTTCCATGGTAAGTGATCTTTTGCTGGTTATCCTTAATATTAATTGCGATTACTTTAACATCGTTTAAATTTCCTTTATCAATTTCGTGTTGTAGCTCATCAATCAACTCTGTGTTCACTTCAGAGAAATTATTGACAAAGTTTAAAGGGTTTTTTATTTCGTGAGCAATACCTGCAGTGAGTTCACCAAGTGAAGCCATCTTTTCATTTTGTATGAGTTGGGCTTGTGCCGCCTTCAGTTCCAGTAACGCTTCCTCGGCATGCTTTTTCTGTATCTCAATTTCTTCCTTTTGCTTTTTACTTTCATCATAAAGATTGGCTAGTTCAACATTACGAAGCTTGATCAGATCAGCCTGCGCCCTGGCTTTTTCATTCAATCGCACTTTATAGGCAAGTCCGGCTGCATAGATCAGTATCTGGCCCGCCTGACCTATTGGAAAGGCAGTATCATACCCAAATAAGCCCAGGATGGTAAAACAAAATAACCACAGGGCACCCGCTACATAAAAACGTACAAGGATTGTTTTAAAAAAAGCAATCCTGATAAGGAAAACAAGAAATAAGAAAATAAAAATAAAATGCACTTCATAAAACAAAACCCGCCGGGTGATAATCATTAAAGCAAGTGATGTTATTAAATAGGCAGTCCACACAGCCGTTACCCACTTGAAAATAGTATCTATCCGCTTGGATAATTGGGGGAGATTAACAAAAGATCTGCCGAATAATGCAAAAAATATAAATCCGCCAATAGTAAGAAACATAAAAGCAGGTGTAACCAGGTAAGGATGTTCAGGGATATAAAAGTCTATAAATGGTATATCCGGATGCAGAATAAGATAATGGTGTGAAAGCGTCAGCGCATACAGTCCAAAAAAAAGATAACCTTTGTCCCGCACAAAAAAGAAAAAGAAAAAAGATATGATGGCGAAAAAAAATACCGCACCACTGCCAAAAATTATACCGAGGTATTTTTCAGAAGGAAACCCCGCAATTGGATTTCTTAGCTGCACTGAAGAAGTGATGCCGGGGCTAAATTCATTGTAAATTCTGAGATATACATCTTTCGTTTCACCAGCTTTTGCCGAGAAAGAGATCCTGTTCAGCCCCGGGTTTTCTTTGATAGATTTCTGAGACCGGGGTACCATAACGCCGGTACGCTGATGCTCCATATTCTGGTCGGTTCTATTTATGAACCAGGCATCCACATAACCCTGCTGAATAGGTTCACTTATTTCTGAATTACTATACAGTAATAACCACCAGTTCTGAATGTCACCGGAACTGCTTATAGTAAACTTAAGCCAGTAGGTGATGTAAGGCTGAGCTACGAGCCGGGCCGTATCAGAAAGGGGCTGAAAACGGCTATTAAATTTTCCTGAAGCAACATCCTGTATCGTCAACCTATTTGACGAATCTATAAATACAGATGTATGATTTTTCAGCTCATGAATTTGAATTCGTGGATCGGCTACATATGCAGAATCATTCTCGTCGGTATTTGTGTTGGTTTGCTGAGCCCATAGCGATGTTGAAATAATCAGTATAAGAATTAATAAAAATAATCTCATGCGGTTTGTTTGGTATGCTTCAAATCATGATGCCAACGGCAAACTAATCACAAATTCCGAACCTACTCCCTCTTTTGTTTCCACTTTTAATTCCCCGCCATGTGCTTTTACAATATCATAGCTTAAAGATAGCCCTAAACCAGTTCCCTGACCCGTTGGTTTGGTTGTAAAGAACGGTTGAAATATTTTATCTAATACTTTTTGAGGAATGCCGTTGCCATTATCCTTAACCTTTATCTCAATCTTATCCTTATCCTTTTTTGTACTTACTGTAACAGTGGGCTCGTATCCTGCAAGTCCTGATTTCTTTTTCTCATCCACCGCATAAAAAGCGTTGTTGATCAAATTCAAAACAACTCTTCCAATATCCTGCGGAATGATATTAATGTTTTCAATGCTTTTATCAAAATCAGTATTCATCGTTGCATTAAATGATTTATCCTTTGCCCTTAATCCGTGATAAGACAATCTTAAATACTCATCAACCAACGCATTGATGTCAGTTGCTTCTTTCTGCCCGGTACTGCTGCGGGTATGCTGCAACATGCTCTTTACAATTGCATCGGCCCTTTTACCATGGTGGTGTATTTTTCCTTCGTTTTCTTTTATGTTCTTTGCTATTGATTTCACTTCATCCATGTTTCCCTTGCCGGCTTCCTGTTCCAACTCATCAATTAATTCAGTATTTACTTCAGAAAAATTATTCACAAAATTCAATGGATTCTGAATCTCGTGTGCAATACCCGCAGTAAGTTCACCCAACGAAGCCATTTTTTCTGACTGTATCAATTGTTGCTGGGTTGCTTTCAGTTCATGGTATGCTTTTTCAATTTCCTTTGCCTGGGCCAATTCTCTTGCACGGTTCTTTTCCCTTTCTTTCATTACTAATCTCCTGCGAACATACCGGTCTACTGCAAAACCGATCAAGATCAACAACAAACCATAACTTATATATGCTGCAGTTGATTTCCACCAGGGTGGATCAATGATAATAGTTAATGTAGCACCTTTCTCGTTCCATACTCCCTTATCATTGGCTGCTTTTACATGAAATAAATATTTTCCCGGGGGAAGGTTTGGATAAAAGGCTACATGTTGATTGCCCACGTCCCGCCACTCATCGTCAAAATTCTCAAGCTTATAGCTGTATTTATTTTGTGAAGCGTTTGAATAATGCAATGCAAGAAATTCGATCGATAAATTATTCTGATTATGTGGTAGTGTTATTTGCTCCGTTTCATAGATCGCTTTTTTAAGAACAGCGTTTTCCCCGGGAATAACAGACTTGTTGAATATTTTCAGATCCGTCAAAAAAACTTTGGGTGGAATAGAGTTTTTATTCACTTCATCAGCATAGAAGACCGTAATGCCGTTTGAACCTCCAAAGATGAACAGGCTATCCGGAGTTTTTAAATAAGCTCCATCAGCAAACAGCTGCCCCTGTATGCCATCGGCTATTGTAAAATTGTTGAATTGATGGGTTGTGATATTGAATCGGCTAAGCCCTTCGAATGTACTCAGCCAAAGTGCACTATTCTTTTCATCTGCAAGTATACCCTGGATACTCATGGATGGTAATCCATCATTGCGTGTATAATTTTTTAGTTTTTTTGTTTCAGCGTTATATCCACTCAATCCTCCCTGCCATGTACCTATCCATACGATACCATCCCCGCCTTCATATAATGAATTAACGTCCTGTGTTATTAAAATATCACCAGCCTGTTTATCATAAGCATGTCGTTCTATTTTATCGGTAGTATAA
>DASUTO010000389.1:0-6113 GCA_036374555.1 Chitinophagaceae bacterium | reverse complement strand
ATGCTCTGAATAACTGACATAATAATATTGTAGGGTTATAAAAAGGAGGGCAAAAATAGGGGAAAAACTGTGGAAAAACAGGCTTTCTTTGATGGGTTTTATTCTGGACCTGATGGGCTGCCGGTCCGAAGGATTCCTTCGGAGAAAGAATCGATTACCCCCGCTGAACACGCCGACAAGTTCAGTGTGACAACCATGTGCAATCTTGTGGCGGAGTAAAAGCGGGCCGGTCCAGCGACTCCTTCGGAGGGACTGAAGCCGGGACCGTGATCCTGCTGATAGCCCCACTATATCTTTGGCCCACCTACAAGGTTCATTTCTTTAATAAGATGTTTTGCCTCCGCAAATTTGTCAATAATGAATAATACATAACGTATATCGACCATTATATTGCGGCAAATGGAAGGATCGTAATTTATGTCGCTCATGGTTCCTTCCCATACCCGGTCGAAATTGAGACCGATAAGACGACCATAAGCATCAAGCGCCGGGCTGCCACTGTTACCACCGGTAGTATGATTGGCCGCGATAAAACAAACCGGCAATTTGCCCCCAACACCGTAAGGACCATAATCTTTCTTTTGATAAAGAGTTCTTAGTTTCTCCGGAACATCAAACTCATAGTCGCCAGGTTTATATTTTTCCATGACCCCATCGAGATAAGTATAGAAATCATAGGTGACCGCATCTCTTGCTTCGTAGCCTTTTACATTTCCATAAGTAATGCGTAAAGTACTGTTGGCATCGGGATAAAATTTCTTTTCTTTAAACACATCCATTTGCGCCTGCATGTATGTTCGTTGCAGCTTGTTTATGTTTGCCTGTATCTCATTCAGCTTGCCCTGTATTTGCGATTGATAAGTTCTTAAAATATCATTGTATAGTTTAATGGCATTGTCGCTGCGTATATAATTTATGACATCGCTGGTTGACTGTTGCAGTTTGGTAGTAAGAGTCTTTGCATTCAATATGCTTGTTTCGCTATAAATATTCTCTGCCAGTTTATCAAAATCTCCCGCTGCAGACATTGCTTTTTCTTTCATCATCGGCGCCACGTTTGCTTTTTCCTGGTCGGTTACATACATATTCATTAATGCGGCAAACAACTTTTTGTCAACTTCAGTATTGTGCTCTGGAAAAAAACCATTGAGAAAATCTATGACTACCTGTTTTCTTTTTGAATAGGCGGCTTCACCCCCCTCATCAAAAGCATTTACAAGAGAGCTAAGCTGGCCGGCAACCGTAAACAATTCAATTTTACTTACGATCTCATTAAAATAATCCCTCGCATAACCATAGGATCTTATTTCTGCATACGCATTATTCAACTCCTGTAATGTATTTGCATAGTTTGTTTTCCATTGAGGATTTGCCAACACTCTTTTTTGAAACTCTGCTTCATAAGCTTTCTTTTTACCTACTGCATCAGTTCTTGTCAAACCAAGCACCTCTCCCTTCCATTTTTTATAAGAGTTTTCAATATTTGCGTACTTAGTAGCATATTGAATTTTTATCTGTTCATCTTTTCTCATAAAACCATCCAGGATAGTTAATGCCTTTTCGCGGATAGAGATTTTTGCAGGATCATTCACTGTCATTATTTGTTCAACCGCAGATGATGGTAAATACTCCATTGTTCTTCCCGGGAAACCAAATACCATGGTGAAGTCACCTTGTTTAACTCCATTAAGTGATATGGTCAATGATCTTTTTGGAGTATATGGAATGTTGTCCGGAGAATATTTTGCCGGCTTATTGTCTTTGCCGGCATAAATACGAAACAAAGAAAAATCTCCTGTATGGCGTGGCCACATCCAGTTATCAGTATCCTTTCCAAAGTTGCCAATTGCTGCGGGGGGCCCGCCAACAAGACGAACATCATCATACCTTTCTGTGATGAAGAGAAAGTATTGATTATTCTCAAAGAATCCGCGGATCATTGTTTCCTGGTAGCTCTCTTTTTTTGCGGCCTTCCTTACGGCGTCAATATTCTTATCAACCTGTGATTGTCTTTCTCTTTCACTCATATCTTTTGTGACGCCATTTAAAATCTGTTTTGTAACGTCTTCCATTCTTATAATAAATGTTACAAACAACCCCGGATTAGGCAGCTCTTCGCTATTGTTTTTAGCCCAAAAGCCATCTCTTATATAATTACGTTCAAGGGTTGTGTGGTTTTGTATGGCATCGAAACCACAATGATGATTAGTCAGTACCAACCCCTTGTTCGAAATGATCTCGCCTGTACAGAAACCGCCAAGGCTTACGATCGCATCTTTTAAACTTCCGCTGTTAATACTATAAATATCTTTTGCGCTTATCTTCATGCCAAGGCTTTTCATTTCTTTTTCATTCATCTTCTCTAATAAGAACGGAAGCCACATGCCTTCGTTGGCAAGAGAAAAGACTGAGATTAAGGTTAAGACCGGGGTTAAGAGAATCAGGCGGAGGCTCTTTAATAGTTTCATTTGCATGATTTTTATTGTTTTTTAGCCAAATGGAATTCGCATAGGCTTGTCATTGGTCGTGGTATTTTTCTTTAAACTCATTTCATCTAACTTGTTTGAAGAATCGTAAAGTTAGTTTTTTTATTTTCTCCCGCTTTTCCATCTTTTTTGGTGCATGGTCCGATCTTTTTCTCCCCAAAGGGGTGTTGGCAAAAGTTATTTGATGTTAATAACAGTTGGTGAAACGTTAGTATGAAACAGAAAGAATGGATGTATGAAAGTTCAAAACCATAAACTAAGAACTGTTAGTGTTTGTTGTTCTCTGTTAATTCATACGCTATCCACATGCACTTTTAAATTTTTGGTACACTATTTTTCCAGAAACCGGTATTCACAACATTGTGGATATAACGGTAAGATCTGCTATAGACAACGGTATTCGCTGTGGATTATGCCTGCTCATCATGTGTATAATCATAACACCGTAATTTTGTGTAGAATCTTTTCCACGAATTCACAGCTGTAATAATAATAAACTCTTTTTTATAAATATTATATAATACTATTAATACATTAAGAGAAAAATTGATTTTAAAATTCCGGTTGTGAAGTGGAATATTGCACTCCCGTTCTTCGCTTCGCTCAGAATTACAAAAGAGAAATGTTATGAATTCAGAAACATTAACCGTCGCAAAAAATGAAATTGAGAGAAATGGTTTTCTCGATATAGAACCTGATCCCACACTCGACCTGTTTGCAGAGATCGAACGATTGAAAAAAGAAAAGAATGCGATACTGCTGGCGCATTATTACCAGGAACCGGATATCCAGGATGTGGCCGATTATATCGGTGATAGTTTGGGACTGGCACAACAAGCGGAAAAAACAAGTGCTGACATGATCGTTTTTGCCGGTGTTCATTTCATGGCAGAGACAGCAAAGATCTTAAATCCGACAAAAAAAGTTGTGATACCCGATCTGAAAGCTGGTTGTTCACTCAGCGATAGTTGCCCACCGCCATTGTTTAAAAAATTTAAGGATGAGCATCCTGATCATGTGGTGGTGAGCTATATCAACTGCAGCGCTGGAATAAAAGCTTTGAGCGATGTGATCTGTACAAGCAGCAATGCAAAGATCATTGTTGAAAGTTTTCCAAAAGAACAGAAAATAATTTTTGCACCGGATAAAAACTTAGGCGCCTATATCAACAAAGTGACAGGAAGAAATATGCTGTTATGGAACGGCGCCTGTATGGTGCATGAAATTTTTAGCCTGGAGAAACTTACCCGGCTAAAAGTGAGGCACCCAAATGCAAAAGTGATCGCACATCCGGAATGTGAAGATCCGGTTTTACGCATTGCAGATTTTATTGGCAGCACAACTGGTTTGCTGAAGTACACACAGAAGGATGACGCAAAAGAATTCATTGTTGTTACTGAGACAGGGATCATACACCAGATGCAAAAAGCAAACCCTACAAAAACATTTATACCGGCACCCCCTGAAAACAATTGCGCCTGCAATGATTGCCCCCACATGAAACGCAATACACTTGAGAAGCTATATCTCTGCATGGAATATGAAGTGCCAGAGATAACGATGGAGGAAGAATTAAGATTAGCAGCAAAGAAACCCATAGAAAGGATGTTGGAAATTAGTAAGAAGGCAGGATTATAAAATCAATTATTTGAAGTAAAATTTTTTGTATGGAAGCAAATACCGAGATATACAACATATATTTTGATAAGGATATTAATGCGGTTGTAATGGAATGGGATGGGTATGCAACGAGCAAACAGTTTAAACAGGGCACAGAGTTGATGCTGAATATTCTTATTAAGAACAATTGTTCAAAAGTGCTGGCAGATATAAAGGACATGAAAATAATAGCGATGGAAGATCAGCAATGGCTAAATGAAGATTTCTTACCAAGAGCTACAACGTTTGGATTTAAAGCAATAGCCATCGTAAAACCAGATTATTATTTTAATAAAGTAGCGGTAGAAACTATCTCCTATAAAGTTGATAAAGATAAACTCACCATCAATTTTTTTGACAATGTCGATGAAGCAAAAGAATGGTTGAGTAAAATATAAGCAACCAGGAGTTTGGTATAGAAATGCAAAGTCGGTGGCCGCTTAGTTACGGAGAATTGAGTAATTTTTTATTCATGAGTTATCTGCAAAAAATTATTGGAGAAATAGAGGAGCATTCCGTTGAAGGAATAAAGGAATGTTTTGCAAATGGCGTTAACCCAAATGATGATTTCAAAGGAGAGCCCCTTATCTATGAATTGACAAGCGAATATGCACGGGGCCCGAAGTTTAAAGAATGTGTCAGGGCTTTTGTTGATCATGGATTGGTTTTCGAAGACAAAATTTTATTGTCTGTTTTATTAGATGATGCATTAACATTGGACCTGCAAATAAAAAATGATCCCGAAGCAGTTAGAAGAAAGTTTTCGCTTCGTTGCGCCTACACCCCATTATATGAGGCAAGCCTGCTTCATATTTGTGCTGAATTCAATCATGTTTCCTGTGCAAAGATGTTGGTTAGATATGGTGCAGATATAAATGCAAAAGCAGGAATTGATAAAAATGGTTTTGGTGGACAGACGCCGGTCTTTCACACAGTTAACCAAAACCAAAATCAATCAGCAGATATGTTGAATTATCTTCTTTCTCAATCAGCCAATTTGGACATAACGGTTAAAGGAATAGTATGGGGTAAAGGATATGAGTGGGAAACGCTGATCCCTGCTGTGAACCCGATCAGCTATGCAATGATGGGATTGCTACCACAAATGCACCGAAACGAAATTGTAATTTCAAAAACCGTTTCACTATTATTGAAGGCAGCTTATGGAATAGATTATTCATTTCCCAACGTTCCCTGTGCTTATCTGAAATAATGATATCAAAAACAAACAATATGAAATTAAGATACCTTCTCCTGTTTTTTGTTTTCTTGTTTTCAATTGAAATGCAAGGACAGGACACAACGAGAAAAGGGGATAAAAAGATCTTCGTCACCGGGGGCTCTTTTGGTAGACAGTATATTCAATACCTGGCATCACTTACCAATAAACCTAATCCGAAAATCTGTTTTGTACCAACTGCATCAGCAGACAATGCCCAAAGTATAGCCAACTGGTATGCAAACTGTGAAGACCTTCCAGTGAAGCCATATGTGTTGCGGACATTCATTAATTCAAATCCAAACCAAAAAAGTTTCGAAGAAATAATTATGAGCATGGATGCGATAGTGGTAGGCGGAGGAAACACTTTAAACATGATTGCTATATGGAAGGCACAGGGTATTGACACGGTATTAAGAAAAGCATATGATAAAGGAATCATTATGTCTGGGGGCAGTGCAGGTTCTTTATGCTGGTTTACGGGAGGATCAACCGATTCACGACCAAAACAACTAACATTAGTCGAATGTTTAGGGTTTCTAAATTTTAGCCACTCGCCACATTATCATGCAGAACCGGCAAGAAGACCTTTGTACCATAATTCGATCCTGACTGGCAGTCTTAAAGCCGGCTATGCGTGCGATGACAGAGCAGGACTCCTTTTTATAAATGGAGCCATGAAAAAATCCGTATCATTAGATGCAAACAATAACAATTATTTTGTGTCACTTGTTGATGGAAAAATAAGA
>DASUTO010000388.1:0-3329 GCA_036374555.1 Chitinophagaceae bacterium | reverse complement strand
CATCCTTGCCTTTTAAAAATGATTGGAAGGAATTGGTGCGATAATCATAGTATGCCAGCCCATTAACTGTTCCGATCCAAACTGTACCCCTTGAATCAGTGAATAAACAATTGACCAGGTTGCCTGGCAAAGATTTCTTGTTGCCCGGTTCGTGGCGGTAAACATCCACTTTATAGCCGTCAAATCGATTTAATCCATCCGCCGTGGCAATCCATATAAAACCATATTTATCCTGCGTCATTGCCCACACTCGATTATTCGATAATCCTTGATCATTAGAGAGATGTTGAAACTGTAAGGGAGGAGCTTGTGCAAAAGCAGTTTGGGTAATTAAATTAATAATTAATAAGAGAAAAATAACTGATGGTTGAAGTTTGCGTTTCACTTTTTTATTAAAAATTTAGGCCCATACTCACATAATAATAGCCTCCCATAAATCCAAATTGCCAGACATCCAATGCATATATATTCTTTCCTTCCCCAGTATTTGCGTAATTCTTTATAGGATCCGGGTATACATTAAAAACATTGTTGGCGCCTGCAGTTATAGAAAGCCATGATCTAGGAGTATAGCAGATGCTCACATCAGTTAAGATCTTTGGTGAAAAAGTCTCCAGTAATGGGAGGGAGTTAGAAAATTGGTAGGCATTCTCACCGAAGCGGGTATTGCGTACGATAAACCCAATTTTATCTCTTTGGTAATTCAAACTAAGTATGACCTTACTCCGTGGCTGGCCGCGTTCAACATCCGATCTTTGTTCATCATCGAACAGAGCGTTTATATTTGCTGTTGTTGCAGAAAGATTCGGAACAGCTTCGATTTCGCCAAAGAGACGGGTTTTCGTAAAATTTGCTGCCAGGCTGCCAATAAGTTGTGCTTTCCGGATCTTCCATTTACCATGTATTACAATATCAATGCCCTTTGTCTTTGTATTGATAGCATTGCTAAAAAAGGATACTTGTCCAACATCCGGATAACCATCGATTGAATTACTCTTCAGCAGGTTATCTACTTCGGGGTTCGCAACTCTGTCAAAAGCTCCACTCAGGACTATCCGGTTCCTGATCTGAATCCAATAGGCATCGATCGTTAAATAAATATGACGTGAAATGGTTGATGTCAATCCTCCGCTCAGGTTCAACGATTTTTCTGCCTCCAGCGGAAGCACTCCAAACACTTTCGTTACGTCGTGTTCATTGTTGAAAATACCCCTTGTCGTTGCTGACGGCACACCTCCTATTACCCTTCTTCCATTAGTGATAGCACTATAATAACGTTGTTGAATAGAAGGTGCACGGAAACCGTTACTCAACGATCCGCGCAAGGAAAGTTTATTGAATAATTTATAACGGATTGCCATCTTGCCGGCAAGGTTGCCGCCAAAATCGCTGTAGTGTTCATAACGGGTTGCCAGGTTTAAAAGAAACCGATCATTAAGATCTGCTTCAAGGTCGACAAACCCGCACATTACACTACGGTTTCTATTCAAGGCATCACGATCCGAAACAATATGAGGAGCAATGACGCCACCCATTTTCCTAAGATCATAATTTTTCCAGGAGGCTTCCTCACCTGCTTCCATTCCGAAATTTTCAAGCCTCCATTCTGCGCCCCAGTCAAGGTTAATAATAGTTGATTTGTCACCAGGGTTGTTGATATTTTTTGTAAAATGGATAGCGTTGGTTAGTTGATGATAAATAACAGAGCCGGTATAAAAACTTGTTGGTGCATTTTTTCCCAGGGTGTATTGCTGGGATGCATTGTTTGTGTTTTTTACATTGTACCGGATGCTATTCATTCCATAAGCACTGCTATACTCCCAACGAATACCTTTTCCTATGGAGCCCCTTGCTCCGGCTATGCCTGATACATTCCAGGTAACTGGTTTTGCAATCGCTTTAAAACCGTCAGGGAATAAAAGTGTATTTATTGCCACGGGATTCCTGGGAAGAATTTGATTGTTTTCGAAAGTTAAGGCCTGGTAATTTAATGTGCCGGTCCAGAATAATTTCGTTTTGTCACTAACCCCGTAAGCTCCATTCATTAAAAATCCAAAACTCGTAGATTTGGTGGTACCTGCATTACTAGCTTTCATGCGGTCGAAACCTCTTGCCTTGATGATTGAGTCATCTTCGGCCCTGATCCTGATACTATCTGAGTAGCTGGTACCAACTGGAATATTTTTATAAACCGTCCCTTTATGTTCTCCGCCACGAAAAGCAGGGTGGCGATAGTGCATATCTCCGGAAAAACTTAGGAAGCCTTTTTTATTATTCAGATCAAACCCGTGATAGATGCCCAGCTTAAACCTTTCTCCATCGCCTTTATAATGCTGACCCAAATGGAGACTCACAGATGTTTTGCCAGTTGATTCTTTTAACCGTGTATTAATGACACCTGCAATGGCATCAGAGCCATATTGCGCAGATGCTCCGTCTCGCAGGATCTCAATTTTTTCAATAGCAGAATAAGGGATCGTATTAAGATCATTGCTAACTGAACCTCTACCCAACTGACCCCTGGGAAGTCCGGGATTCATATATGCAATATTGTGATAGCGGATGCCATTAAGTAACATCAATGTGTGGTCAGGATCAAGACCACGGAGAGTGATGGGTTCAGTCATAATTTGCATGGATGCATTAAATGAAGGCGCTGTAAAATTGAGCATCTGCATCAAACTTGTTTGACCTGTTTGCGCTAACTGGGCGGATGAAAATACATCTACAGGAACAGCAGTATTCAAATTGCTTCGTTGAACAAGAGAACGGGAAGCAACCACTGCTACTTCACCCAATTGTTCATCATCAGGTATCATGTCGAAATCAATATTTTTTGTGCGACCAGCTTCCACTGTTACAACTTGCTCTATTTTTTTGTAACTGGCATGTGTGATAGTAATTGTGTAACTCCCTGGCTTTATTGAAAAAGAAAATTCGCCTTTAGGATCAGTATATGTAGTTTGGTTTCCCAGCGAGACAGTAGCAGATCGTAAAGTTTCTGCACCATATTTTACTTTTCCTGTTATGATACCATTTTGTGAATATGAAATAGTATTGGCTAATACAGTAATGACAGAAGAGAAAATAATATGTAAGTATATTTTTCTCATAGCATTTATTCAGCCTCTTAAAGGTATGGATTCAATGTTGGGCTTATATTAAATCTTTCTTGTTGAGAGTCAAGATTTCTTCAATGGTCGTTTTTCAAACAATAAGATTCTCTCAAATAAAAAATTTAAGGTGAAAGAAGAGGCAAAAGAAATTCCCTCCAGGAAAACAGGAGATCTTCCGGGCTTCGTTTTGTAATACTTTTCTGAAATGCTTAT